>JAGQHE010000084.1 GCA_020431995.1 Candidatus Nitrosopumilus sp. | reverse complement strand
TCAAGTAATTCCAAACATTACAAAAGTACCTGTATTGTTGTAATGATTAGTTGCTATATGCAACCAAGTGGTTTTGATTTCTGTTATACTTTTTCACAATCACCAATACCTCATAAACCAATTCAACTAGTCTTATTTTTTGTCATACCATTACTCTTTTCATCTATACTAAGTTCTCAGATGTCGACTGAAAGTCCAGATAACCCAACATCCATTACGGCATGCATGCAAATGCCGTACGATGATTCCGAATCAGAATAAGGCAGGAAGATTATGTTTATTCGTCAGAGTTTTTGGATTTCCAAAATGAAAAGAGATTCAAATACCAATGGAACTGTTTTGGCGTATGGCAAAAAACGAGAGAATTCTTGCACAGGATCTGGCTGAATTAAAACACGCGATACAGAACCAGGACGCCGCCAGGACGGCCGAATCATGCAGAATAATTTCAAGGGACGTCAGGAAGTATCCTGTGAAACCAGAGATCATTGCAAGATTGGAGCATGTGCTTGGTAATTTGGAGATGCCAATACCAAGTGCATCACCGGATGAAAAGATAGATGAGATTGGCACTCTTATTGACATTCTGGTCAAGTAGAAACATGTTTTTTCAGTTCGGATGTTTTTTGACAAGCAATGGATTATCTCACAGCAATCTTTATCATGATTAAAAAAAGATTCCAATCGTCTCTTCCTGTCTGTCGTATGTCATGATACATGTTGAGAATCGCTGCAAGGATTGGAATTATGCACTCAGAAACACATGTGTAGCATAAGAAATGTCAAAAGGACTTGATTCTTGCATATGATCAGCAACAATCTCCTGATAGTTCTTTTGATCAAACGTTAGCATCTTGATGAACGAGTTTGATATGCAAGTGTCTCCAAGGAATGTCGAAGTTGCTATTTAGCACTCACTGAGAAATCGTTCATCGTGGTTTTAAATGAATTTTGAAAAACCATGTCATGGAAGAGTTTCATTACAAACAAACTTCGTTCGTGAGGTTAACATGCGGCTGTCTGCTTCATGAAGATTCTGGAGAACTGCATGAGGAGTGCCTGCCCCATGGGCAAGCACATTTCATGCAATAACCATTTCTTTTTACAATGCTAATTCTGATGAATGTCAGGTTCTTGAAACCAGCATAGATTTCAAAACTGAATTGTGATTCGGTCTTAAAAGGAGACAAAAGAATCTTGACTTTCAGGCAAAATATTTTCCTAATCAACAATGATTAACTCTTCTAAAATTCCACCATTTCGATGATAGTAAAATTCAAAATAAACAGAACAAAGAAGGAATTCAGCACGGAGCTACCTTATGTGCCCCAGGTAGGAGAAACAATGACGATTCACGAGGTAATTCCAGGCACATACAAAATAAAATCAATAGAGCATGAGATCAAGGGTGGCTTTTACAATGCAAACATAGTCTTGTCATCCATAAACAAGAAACCGTAGGCCAAATCTGTTCATCCCGATGGCGGTTTTATGCAAGGTGAGCATGCTGATTGAGGATTTAACCTGTCCTTGGCCGGTTCTTTGCCTGCATCAAGACGTATCTGAGATGACTATTCCTGCTCATAAGGGGATTAATGTTTAATTCATAAGGTACAAAGTTCGACTTACATCATCAAGATGACCGCAATAGCAACGTTAGGATCTCATTGCTCTTTGCAGGTTCTAAAGGGCGCAAAGGATGAGGGACTGAAAACGATTCTTATTTGCGAAAAAAAACGGGAGCGCCTTTATCGAAGGTTTCCGTTCATTGACGAACTGGTAATTGTTGATTCCTTCAAGGACGTACTTGAGCAAAAGTGCCGGTCAGTCCTTGAACAAAATGATGCCGTTTTGATTCCGCATGGTACGCTGATTGCGCAGATGAGCTCAGAGGAAATCGAGTCCATCAAGACTCCGATATTTGGCAACAAATGGATTCTAAGATGGGAGTCAGACAGAGAGATGAAGGAAAAGCTGATGAGGGAGGCAAGCCTTCCAGTCCCAAAACCTGTCACAAACCCCAAGGACATCAACAAGCTGGTGATCGTTAAGAGACAGGGGGCTGCAGGAGGGAAAGGATACTTTATGGCATCCAACGAAGATGACTACAACAAGAAAAGAGACCAACTGATTTCCGAAGGAACGATATCAAAAGACGAGACACTTTACATTCAAGAGTATGCAGCAGGCGTTTTGGCATACCTGCAGTTCTTTTACTCTCCATTAAAAGAGGAACTGGAGTTCTTCGGGGTTGATCAAAGACACGAGTCAGACATTGAGGGGCTGGCCAGAATCCCGTCGGAGCAGCAGCTAAAATCAAAGAAGGTTCCATCATTTAACGTCATTGGGAACAGCCCGCTTGTGTTACGAGAGTCGCTATTAGATGAAGTGTATGTGATGGGTGAGAATTTTGTAGAAGCCTCTAAAAGAATAGTCGCTCCCGGAATGAATGGCCCGTTTTGCATCGAGGGCGTTTATGATGAGAATGCCAGATTCACATCATTTGAATTCTCAGCAAGAATTGTTGCGGGAAGCAACATCTACATGGATGGTTCCCCCTACTACTCGCTTTTGTTCAACGAGTCCATGAGCATGGGCAGACGAATAGCAATGGAGGTAAAGACGGGGGTAGAAACCAACCAGATGGATAAAATTACGACATGAGACTAGCCCCGTACTCAGAGGTCTATCAGAATTGCAGCCCTGTCGGACTCTCCAATCTCTTCCCTGACGCCGTCTAGGATCTGTGACGCAGACGTGATGCTGGAGTAATCAACCAACTTCAGGTCATTTAGGAGGTAGACTTTGGGGGCAATCTCAGAATGCCTTGATTCAAGAAAGTCATCCAAATCTTCCATTACAGACAGCTTTCCGCCTTGGAAAAGTTTTCCGTTCTTCAACGAGAGTTTTGGCTTTCCATACCTGTCCAGTACCAGAATATGATGCTGGTTCTTTTTGCTGAATAGTTTTTTTACTTCGACATGTCCTGTGAGAACAAAGTAATGGTCAGTCTCAAAGCTTAGGTCGACCAGATCTTCAGGTATCTCGATAATCTCGCTTGCCCTTTTTTTGGCGTTGTCTAGCGTGAAGATGCTTTTGGAGTTGTCAGCGCTGTCTAGCTCGACATTCCCTATGGCAGACACGCGCAGGAGTGATTTTTCAGAGATATACTCACTGTTGATCACAACAGACTCAGGGACAGCTCCCTTGTCAACTAGCATGGCATGTATTTTCTTATGAATCTGGGATATCTTTTCAGGGGTCGGGTTTACAATGGTCTGCTCGATCTCTTCTTGCAGCATTGATGATGCCACGCCTATTGAGGATATAACTTCGGCATGCTCTGCTTTCTCGTACTGGATGCCAAGCTGTTTTGCGACAAAAGGGATCAGGACGGATGCCCCTCCGCCTCCGCCAATTATCTTGGTGTGCGCGGAATTCATTTTGAACTCTTTTAGGATGCCGCTAATTGTCTTTGTTATCTGGAACGATGCTGTCTGAATAATTGACATTGCAATCTCGTGAAACGGAACGCCTACATGCTTGGCAAGAATTTTCAGGGCGATTTTTGCAGATTCCTGATCTGAATACGAATAGTCGCCCTTGTCAACCATGCCAAGCGCGTTTGCCGCACATGTGTTGGTAATTGCATACGTTCCATTGTCACATTTTATTGCCACATACTCGTCCAAATCGTTTGGTTTTGGCCTGACAAGGACGATTTGGCCAGTCTTTAGATCCTCAGGGTCTGCAAAGCAAGAGTATTTCAGGCCGGCAATATGCGCGCTTCGCGGGCCTACGTGAGATACTCTGTTGTGCTTCAGGCCAACCATGCTGCCGCCGGCCACCCCCAGAATCCGAACATCCATCGAACGGATGCATGTGGGATGATCTTTTACTGTGACATACCTGATTTCGGGCTTGCCGTTTTTAATGATGCAGATGTTCGTGCTTGTTCCGCCAACCTCGACAAAGATTCCGTTTGTGACTTTTAGATGCAACAGTGCTCCTGCGACACTTGCGGCAGGGCCTGAAAGGACTGTAAGAATTGGCTTTGTCTTGAAGGTGCTCATGCTTGACACCCCTCCGTCGCCTTTCATGATCATCAGCGGTGCCGTGACGCCAGTTTTTCTTATCGCCTCCTCGACATAATTTGCAACTTGGAATGTCTTTGGCAACACGCTTGCGTTCACAGCTGCAGTAAGCGTTCTGATCTCCAACCCGTAAATCCCAGAGATTTCATGCGATGCGGTGGAAGGAGTGTTTTGTTTTGCGCATTCGCTCATCACAAACAGCTCATTTGAAGGATCATCTACACCAAATGCCTCTGTAGCAACTATCACTTCAGCGCCCTTTTGTTTCAGGCGCAAGATTGCTTCTTGGACTTCCTCGTGAGTGATCAGGTGAGACGTGTCCAAAAACTCGTGTGCCGTTCTGATGTCCTGGTTGGTGTTAATTGAAGAGTCTTGCAGATTAGTCCGCTTTATTACGTCCTTTTTGGATGGGCCGACCCCCATTGCGATGATGCCTACTTTGGATACGTCCGATTCCAATAACGCGTTAATTGCCTGGGTCGTGCTATGGGAGATCAATTCTATCTCATCGATGCCGATTCCTGTCTCATCCAGAATCTTTCTCAAGGCAGACACTATGCCCT
The DNA here is from genome assembly GCA_020431995.1 of Candidatus Nitrosopumilus sp. Lineage (GTDB taxonomy): Archaea > Thermoproteota > Nitrososphaeria > Nitrososphaerales > Nitrosopumilaceae > Nitrosopumilus. Next base: position 6,844 of record JAGQHE010000084.1, on the reverse strand, counting down.
CAGAGACGCCTTTTTCAGAGGAATGCGTGGTTGGAACAGTAGATTTTCCAAGTATGGTGCCATCTTTTGCGTCAATTGCGACTGCCTTGGTAAACGTTCCCCCCACATCAATGCCAACGCGTACGCGTCTCTTAATCTGCATCTGCAACACTTCTTGATTTTCGCATAGCGACTAACCGGGTTTCTTTTCTTGGCCTCACAACCAGGACATATGACGATGCGACTAGATAAACCCCAAGCAGAATCAGCTGGCCAATTATTGATTCAAGGGTAGGGTAAATCCCAGTCATTGTTGCCAGGTTGATATCCAGCCTTGGGATGATGCCAATCAGGCCAGTATATGGAAGAATGTCAAGTATCTGTAATTCCCGTATGGCATTGCCTAAAAATGCGATTGACAGATACGCGCCTACCCCCATGGTCAGCCCAAACAGGACTCGCAGCGGCAGCTTTTTGCCTAATTTTTTCATAAAGACGTAAAGCAGCAACAATGATAAGATTCCCACGACAAAGCCAAGTCCGACATAGACTTCCATATATTTTGCAAATCCGGACATTGCCTGGTAGAAAAGGACGGTCTCAAACCCCTCTCTGAACACCGTGAAAAAAGACAGCATGATAAAGACCATTGCGCTTCCAGTAGTGGTCGCCTGCCAGACTTTGGCCTTTACAAACTCCATCCATTTCTTGTGCTCTATCTTGTTGAGCACCCAAAAACTCACATAAAACAAAACTGCGGTGGCAGACAAGGCTGCAATCGCTTCTACCAATTCACGGTTTGCCCCTGATATGTCAATGATGTATGACGCTATTGCCCATGTCACGGCAGTCGCCCCTATTGCCGCAATGATTCCATAGTAGATGTATTTCTTGAACTGGGTGTTCCTTGACGCCTCAAGATAAGAGACGATTGCGCCAATGATCAGAACGGATTCCAGTCCCTCTCTGAAGATCACGGCAAACGACGAGCTGAACGCGATGGTTGGCGCAATTTCTCCGGTCCCGCTGACAACGCGCTCAGACTCGTCAAGATTTCTCCTGATGTCAACGATTACTTTTTGAACATCATTGTAGTCTGCGCGCTCGTTGATCAGGTTTCGTAATTGGGCAAACTGGTATTCTACTTCCAAGGTAAAATCAGGATCTATCTGGCGCAAAGGGATTTCCACAAACTCATAGCTGTCAAGGTATGCAGATCTTGCGGTCGTATATGCGGAGTCGTAATTGCCTGCAGAGTAATGAGCAAGTGTCTCTTCCAGAGTATCACGAATGAAGTCAATCTCTTTTCTAACACCCGATTTTTCGGTTTCTGACGATTCCCCCATCTCCTTAAGATCTCGTTTTGGTACAGGGGCAGCTCCTGGTACGAGTTCCAAACTGGACACAGCCGTTTCGGCAGCGTTCAGGTCCGGCAGAATTGTCAGACTTATGAACTCCTTAATTTCATTCTCAGGGGATTTGCTCACGATCATATCCCTCAGTTTTTCTCGCATGTTAAACTCCAGACTCTCAAGCAATTCTGAATCCGCCGTTTCAATCGAAGGTTCCAAATACTCAAAATTCTCCAGGTATGCCTCTATTGCTAGCTCTTCTGCCTGCGCATAGTTGCCGTTGTCAATGGACATCTCCAGTTCTGAATACAGTCCTCGAATATTGTCATAGAGGTTATCAGAATCAAAGGTCACAGATTCGGTACCCAAAAGATCACGCTGAATGGCAGTAATCAGCGTGGCGACCTGGACAAAACTGTCTTTTTCAGACACAGAGTCTTGAAGATCATCAAAAAAAGAGGATATCTCGGAAGTTAATCTTGAATCGGAATTTGCAGAATCATGAAAAATATCTTTTGCCAGATTAATCAGGGTCACTGAAAAAGTAAGAGAAGCATCGTCGTTATTTTGGAAATAACTTTGATATTGAATATCCGCTTCGGCAAGAATTTTTGCGCTGACAACATTATTGTCAATGTTGTCAGTCTGAACAGAATTAAGCAATTCATCAATCACGGATAATTTTCCCAATAGTTGACCATTATTTTCGTCGCTTGAGACAAGCGAGTAAAAGTCCAGCAGCTCGACATGGATTGCATCTGCCAGCTCGCTATCAAATGATCTCATCTCATTGACATGCCTTCCATAGTAGTCATTGGCAATCTTGGCGAATTTTTTTGCCTGAGCCAAGTCATCATTTTGAATGCTGTCCTTTGCAAGATCCAACCCTATGCCAACTATGATTTGGGATGATGCAAAATCATCAGTTGGCTGAGCAAATGCCAAAGGAGACACTGCAAACAACGTACTTGCGAGGAAAATCAACCCCCATGCCAGAATGGAATACATATAATTGATCTTAGGACCAGCTAACAGTATTTAAACAACAGATTCATTCTAATAACATAGAATGAGAGACAGCCGACATTTTGGATGAAAGATGTACTAAATGGGCAACAGCCTGAATTCTAAAAGCCTGGAATAGAGACTTGAAACCTACTTTTCATTTAAATCGTCTCTTTTGTGACAATTCTAGATGACAAGAAAAATGATCAGCGCTGTTTTTGCAAGCGTATTGTTTGCGTTGTTATCTCAAAACGCGTATGCCGAATCGGCGTATGAGGAAAAGCTTGAATTTGCCAAAGCATTGGAAGAGACGCTTGGGCATTTTTGGGCAATTGAGAAAAACATTGACGAGAACAATGATGAACTAACACTTGTTCATGCTACACATCCAATTGCCGAACTGTACAGCCTTATCAAGCCGGAATTAAGTGAGTATGATCCAGAACTTGATCAGAAACTGCAAAAGGCTCTAACGGATTTGCCCAATACCATAGAAGCCAACCCAGGAAATGTCGAAGCATCAATCAAGGAACTGAGAAACCTGGTTGAAGAAGCCAGGATGGCAGTGGTAGGCGAAGAGATATCTTCAGACACCACGTTCCAACTGGATTTGATCAAAGGCCTCTTGCATACTGCAGAATCCGAATATGAGGAAGCGGTATCAAACGGAGAGATTCACGAGATAGCAGAGTTCCAAGACGGTTCAGCGTTTGTTTGGAAGTCCGAGCAAATCTTTGACAAGATAAGGGCAGACTTGCCAGAACACGGGTCTGAAGAAATCGAAGAGTTTTATGAAGAGCTGTGGACCGCATTTGGAGAAAAAGCAGATCCTGCAAATGTCGAAGTGTTCATTGATGGCATCATTCATGAGATTAATGAGATAGAGGGCGAAGAGGGATCAAGTGAGAATCTCCTTGATTACGTAGAAAACATCGAGGGATTGCTTGCAGATGTAAAAACAGAGTACCAGAATGGCAACAAGGACATTGCATTAAGTTTAGCGACAAAGGCGTACCTGGATAATTTCGAATATCTAGAGGGCCCGCTCAAAGAAACAGGTAATGTGGAACTTGTGTCAGAAATTGAAGACATGCTGAGGGAGGAACTCAGAGCCATGATCAAAAACAACGCATCCCCAACAGAAGTAAATCAGCAAGTGGATGCAATTTTAGAGAAAATGGAGAGTGTCAAAGTCGCAGTACCGGAGTTTGGCTCAATTGTGACCATAGCCCTGGCAATAGCCATCATAGGTACCATCATAGCCACATCAAAGAGAGCAGGATTAAGCATGATAATAAGAAGATAATTCTTATTTTTCTTTTTTTATTCGCTATTCTAATGCATTCCACACAGCAGCGATTCAAGAATGTCTGTCGTATCACTTTAGAAAATGGTCGCCGTTTCACACATGCCACTTTGCACGATTGCATGCCTTTGCGGATGGTATTCAGTATAGCCATTCATGTCAGTGGATTCTTCATCGCAGCACATCACGGCGTCTTAGTTGGAAGAGATCCAAATTGCGATTGTTCAGATAAAACCAAGTCAGCCATTGGATTTTGGATTGGCAGTGTTGGAATACAGGTTCAAGCTTGGCTCCATGTTATCCATGGTGATCTCGACTTTTCCAATTCTGCTACGATACAGCTTGATTTTTTTCCCCTCAGGTGAAATCACAAACTTGTCTACCTCGGCAAGGGCCAGGTTTTCTAAAATAGAGAGGGTCTTGTAAACAGTTGAAAGCGAGATTTTCAGCTCGTCTGCGATCTGGGTTGCGTCTTTTGATTCATTTTTGACTGAAAACAGCACAGACCTTGTGCATATGTTGCTCAGCGATTCGATGATTCTCTGCGTGATATCAAACTCGGACAGCTGGATAATGTTTGGTTTTGTCAATCAGACCACTCAGTTAGGAATCAATGTGAGAACAGGCTCTGGCTTCCTAATTGAAATGTCGGCCTTGCTGATCCTGCTTCGATAGACTTTGAACTTACGCCCCTTGTCAGAAAGTAGCCATTTTTCCACCTCAATTAGCGTCAGTTCTTCAAGGTCTGTTAATTTTTTATACACCGAGCTTAGGGGGATTTTCAACTTGACGGAAAGATCTGATGCGGTGCTCCCTTTTTTTATGATTGAGAAGAGAATTGCACGGGACTCGGAATCAGCCAAGGCCTCTATGACTTTTTGAGTGATATCGTATTTCTTCAATTGTGGAAGTGTGAGTTTTCTGGACATGCGAATATTATTGATTGGCAACGAATATTTAAATGAGGTGCACTGATTCTCGTTCTATAGATTTAGAATGCATTTCAATCATCATTCTATAATTGAATTTTGCCATTGTCACACATTAGAGAGAAAGAAAAAGATTGCGGATAAAATAATTTGCACTGAAATCTAAATGAAGAGTTCAAAATCTATTGAGATTATCTGAAAATCATGAGTTGGGCCATGATAATCAACAAGGTTAGAAAAAATTTGGATGTCAGGTTCAAAAAAAAGGCATCAGCAAATGTGCAGAATAAGAGAAATATGAGAGATCCTGACGGAACAGATTTTTTTTCCAGTCTTGTCATGATCGATTTTTGTCGGTTTAAGAATTGCGCATAGTTACCTGATTTCCTACCGAATGATGGATTCCAACAACCAACTCTAATTGTGTGGTAATCACCATCAAAGTTTCACAAGAAAGACACAGGACTGATGGCACATAGTCTGCATTTGCCTCAGAAGGGCCAATCGTAGCTAAAATCGCATCGTCTTTAATGTCTAATCCGCCACAATTCACGCATTCAGAGGGTCTGTGGGATACGCGCTTTATTTTATTGATATAGTAATGAACCAGGATAGAAAAACTATCCAACGGCGACTCTTAAATTAGTCGGTCTTTAATTGTCAAAAGTTATGGACTTTGTGTCGCCTATGAAAATAACCAGGTGTTTTCCAGACTTTTTCCATTTTGACAAGTAATGATGTGGTATCTGATAATGTTTTTCAGATTGTCCCCTTCTGATAGTTCCTCTTCAATGCAGGTAACAGAAAATTAAGACAGCGACTAGAACATTTTGAGCCTAAAAGATCTGGTTATTTTGCTAACTTTTGTTTTCACAATAACCTAGGCCTTTAATCGATTTTCCCAGTAGGAATGTTCCTAATGATATTGGTTTGTAACCATTGCAGGAGGGCTCTCAGGTTTGATCAAGCAAGAATGGTTTGGATGGTAACCATCACAAAAAATGTCTATGGCACATCGCCTTTTCGGTGAAACCTGAGAGATTTTTCTAATTCATAATCCGTAAAACGAGTTTAGGATCCTTCAACTATCAAATCCGACAGTTCTCAAAAGAATTTAGAATATAATCATCATCAGGGTTTATCTTATCAAAAGTCATTTCCGTCCCCTGACACGACTCACATCTTTCTATTATGCCAAATTCATTTCTAAACTTGCCTTTGCCATCGCATCTAAAACAATTCAATCAATTTGTAATTTACATGGAACCGCATTAAGATTTCCTAACAATCCAAATCATCATGGCTGCCACGTGTTGAATCTAACACAAGAATGGCTATTTATTCACGGATGTAAACGAGTTCATCGACAAAGAGTAAAAAATGGTATGCCCCTTTTCGTGTCTAGGTTTGTGCTACACTGAAAAATTGATTACTTACTAGGAGTATAACCATGCGGTCTATTCATAGAAAATATAATTTTAGAGACGGTTTCTTTTTCATAACCTCCTCCTGCTTCAACTATGATAAATCTAATTTTGCCTCCAGCCTCCTTTTTTGCTATAACAGCTAGTTCAAATTTAATATCACTTGAAAGTCTGACATCATTACTTTCTTCAGATTTGTTAATGGCTTCTTTTACATTGTTAATGATTGTAGTGATGCCATTTTCATCCATAACGTTTGTATTTTTGGCAACTGCATAGGATCATTTTCCTTTTTCAAATCCATTCTCTTCTGATACAAGTTCTCTACAAAATCACCGTACGGATAAATATCAGATTCGGGTATGAACTAATATCCTTCAAGAATCCTGTAGAATTTAGAAGATTCACAGGCTTGGAGTTCTTGCAATGTTACATGTGTCTCAAATTCTTCTGACGGAAATGCAATGTCATGGTTTGTCCTGAACGGAAATGGAGGAATATATTTACAGTCTGGAATTTTTGTTCTAATCTGGAGGAGGTTTTGGTCCTGTGCTCATATATGCATCATCAGGCCAGTTGTAAATAATGTAACACGGTTTTGAATTACGGATAATGTCCAATATTTGAGGCATCTCACTCATATAGCAATACATGACTATTGCCCCATTTCCAGGATATTGTTTCGCAGGTTCCAAATCAGTCCCATCTTTTTGAAAATAAATTTTTCCTGCAGCGTCATTTCCTACAATTAGTTCGATTTCTGCCCTTATCTTTTCAGTATACTTACCTTCACGTCTTTTACCATGGAATTTCACCCAGTACTTTTCTATTTCATGAAAACCCAGTACT
>JAGQHE010000083.1 GCA_020431995.1 Candidatus Nitrosopumilus sp. | reverse complement strand
CATGAGATTCTCATGCAGGAGAGTTTTCCTTCAGGCAATCCCTCATTTGGGAGAAAACCAATGAGGGCAACAAAATTCGAGTATTCAAAAATAGACCGATTTCCCTCGTTTTTCATAATTCAGGGTCCGTGGAAGACCACATTTGCGCTAGACAAACATTACTCAAATCTTTGATTCGTGGGTGAAAGAAGAAATATTATGAACTGCAAAATTATGACATTTGCAATTATTCTGGAGACTCCGGTTCCTGACAAAAATAAGGTAAAAATTACAGATGAGCCAAAAACTAGAATTAGCATCAAAAGTATTGAAGAACCAAAAACAACATACTTTTGCATTAGCACTTGTTATGATGATTTTTAATATGACAATTTTCTATCTCGATTTTTTCATATAATTCAAATCAGAGTTATTTCTTTGAAATTATGTTGCTATTTGTCAGAATATGAAAAATTAACAATAATTCTATCTTTCAGAGGTAATGTTTTCAGATATGCTCTAAACTAGCCTTTTTTTGTGCCTAGACCATGCCTGAGGGGCATATAGAATCAAATTTATCATCTATGAACAGATTTTGAAAAGATATTTCATAATTCTGGATGCACTTTAGTGTGTTGATGAGTTAAGATATATCCATTTTAGGCACAAAACATTTCCAATTCCTTCCAATTATGCACATGTGTTTAAGAGACTCTAATTCATCTTCTTATACTCATCCCATAAACCCTTACCACCATTATGTCTAAACGAAACAGTATCTGACAAAATAAACTACTCCTGACCGGTAAGCTTACCAGTCAGCTTACCGGTTCAACATGATTTATTTTTTCAAATCTGAACTTTTTCAACTTGTATGATTTCTCTTATTTTCTATCATACTACGACACATTTTGGATAAATGAATATGATTGGACTCCACATATTCTACGTCTTCAGGCAATAGGTAAATTGACTTTTTTATCATGCCATAATTACGGTTTTTAAGTATGAGATCATCAGCGTTGTATCCTAAACACAGTTTTTTCCTATTTTTCTTTCTTTCATGAGTCGACAGAATTTGATTGCAGCAAATGCATCTAGATACATCTACCTGTTGCCAAAAATTACAAGTACTACATCTTTTATTGTTTGCAATATACCCTTTTACTTGGATATGAGTCTTTTTCAACTCATCGCATTTTCCTTTGCATCTAATTGGCATGAAACTTCTCCATGTTTGTCTGCAAAGGAATGTTCATCCTAGAAAATGCAGCATCAATTTTTTCATCTGATATGTCATAAAACGAGCCTCTTGAATCCCTTGTAGGTTTTTTGTCAAATCCCAACTGAATTAACTTGTCTGAAATGTATTTTATTTTAGGCTGAAACTCAAATCCATAATCCATATACCATATTTTTAAAGAATTCTCTACTTCTTTGAACTGAATGAATCCATCTTCTTTTTTTAGTGGTCGAATTTTGTCGTCAATGAATCTGAGGAATCTGCCTTCAGGACTGTGTTCTTCATCATTCTGACTTCTTTCCTCAAAAATAGCCTCACATTTAGCCTTAATTTGAGCAGTTAGACCATCAACCCCATGGTTTTCAAAGAACAATGCAAGTGTGATGATAGGTGTCCAGATTTTTAATTCCCTACTGGAGACATTTGGGATGTTTTTAGCCTCTGAAATCAGACCGTTGATCTCATCAGCATAATCTGAGAATAGCCTGTAATAGGAATTTCTGATTTCAACTATGTCTTTATCTGATTTGTCAGGATCAGAGTTCAGTATTGTTCGGTCGGTTGAACGGAGAATTTGAAATGGGATGCATCTATCTTCCAAGACATCCCCAAAACTGTTGATGTGAGCTAGGGCTTTTGGACCATATG
>JAGQHE010000009.1:7350-34446 GCA_020431995.1 Candidatus Nitrosopumilus sp. | reverse complement strand
GCATGTGAGGATGGGAATGTTTGGCACAATGATTATTGATCCTGCAATACGCCCAATGGATCCTGCTAGGGAATACTTTTTCACTTTAAGTGAGTTTGATCCAACTGAAACTCTTGCATACTTTACAGAATACTATCCAATTAACGGATACGCTGGACAATACATGGATAATCCAATCAAAGTTGTTGCAGGGGAGTTAACACGATTTTATGTAGTAGGTATAGGTGGTGTACTGCAATCCCCATTTCATATTCACAGTACCATCATGCAAGTGTATCCATCAGGAATCTTATGGAATGAACCATACTTTGCACAAACACATTTGATTGGAAACGGTGATACTGCAATAATTGAAGCTACTTGGGATACTCCTGGCAGATACCTATTCCATGTTCATGGTATTCAAGAAGAACGAGGCTCTATGGCAATAATTGAAGTGCTAGAAGATGCATCATCATTGTCTGATGTTCAGAAACCAAGCAACAACAAGGGAAGCTATTCTATGATAGAATGGCAAGAAGACTTGATCAAATCTCTGGAACAACCCGAGATAATATCATATGAGAATTTAGGTCAGGTTCAAGTCAGTCATGCTGAAAAAGTCCAAACCAATAAAGTATCCATTGCCAAAGATTCTTGGAACCCAGAAGTCGTAGAATCTTATTCTCCAACCTTGATAGAAGTTAACTCTGGTACAACAGTAATTTGGACAAATGATGACTCTGTTGTACATACTGTAACTGAAAATGAGAAATCATTTGATTCAGAATTTATTCAATCAGGTAAAACTTGGAGTCACACATTTGAAAACCCTGGTCTGATTGATTATATTTGCACATTGCATCCTTGGATGAAGGGCACTGTCAGTGTTAAATAACAATATGCTTGTTCAATATGGAAAATTGTAATGTGATTTTAAATACGCTGTTGGAGAGTAATTACTTATGTCGTTGAACCGAGAAGATCTTGAATCTACTCTTAAGGGGAAGGGAATTTCATCTGATGATTTGACTCAGATTTTGAATTATTTTGATGATGCAGAAAAATATCGACAACTCAAAGAAAAGATGAATGAAATAGAAACTGATTCTTATCTACTTGACAGACTGGAAGCATGTGATACTTCTGGTGCTGCTGAAATTCTCAGAGAGTTCATATCTTCAAAATGAGTGCTACAAATCAACTACGTGCAGACCATGATCAGGTAAAGCGTTTGGAAAAAATAGTTTCAAATGCTCTGAGGAATTAAAAAAAGGTACAGATATTCCATTTTCAGACTTGTCAAAAATTATGATTGTCATTTCAGAGTTTATTGATACCATTCATCATTCCAGAGAAGAAAATTCCTATTTCCCATGTGTCTCAAATCATGACTCTCTAAAAGATGAGATTCACCGATTTTTAGTTGAACATGAATTTGGAAGAAATGTTGCACGTCTAATATCTCGCCATCTTAAATTGTGGAAAGAGGGGTCTGATGAAAGGGAACCTGTTTCAAGGTATCTTAATGCATATGGTGTATTTCTAAAAGATCATTTGCACAAAGAAAACAAGTTTTTTGATACTGCTGAGGCTGATGTCTTGACAAAGGAAGAAGAGGCTGACATGTACGAGGAATACAAATCAGTTTTTGCAGTAGTGAAAAAAGTGGAAGAAATGATTGCAGAAATTGACTTTTTGGAGTCATGTTCTTGGAATCAAAAATGATGTGAAGCGTATATGGCCGAATCTGATTTTCGACTAGTTTTAAAGTGCATGAATCTAATGATCATGCATAGCTGATTTGATTGATGAGGCAGCAGATTGCGTATTGGAATTAGCTAGTCCTCAAAGACTAGGTATTTTATTTAAACTATTGAGCAAAAATTTGACCCCTTCAACCTGTGCCAAAGAAATTGATGCAACAAGACAGGAAGTGCACAGAAATTTCTCACGTCTTGAAAAGACTGGATTGATAAAAAAAACAATTGATGGTACGTACACATTAACGACATTTGGAAAAAGCATATGCACACAAGTTCCTTCGTTAGTATTTTTATTACAAAACAAGAAATATTTTGAAAATCATGATTTTGGAAACGTCCCTCATAAATTCAATATGCGATGCGGTCAACTTGCAATTAGCCAGCATGTCAAAGGAGTATCTAAAGTGTTGGAGCAATGGAAAAATATCTACAAAAATTCAAGTAAGTATATTTATGAAGTAGTTTCTGAAGTGCCTCATGACATTATTGAACCCTTGGTAAAACAAATCAAAAAAGGTGTTAAATTCAATTATATTTTTCAGAATCTACTGTAGTTCCAGAGGGAAGAAAGGCATTATTAAAAAAATTAGAATTTGATAAATTAATAGAAAAGGGCTTAGTTGAGCGTAAAATGATAACTGATGTACCCACTACCCTTATCCTAAATGAAAAAGAAGCATGTGTTATGTTTCCTGGCATTGATGGTGAATCTGATATTACTGAAATGTTTTATTCAAAAGATCCCATGTTTCATGAATGGTGTCTTGATTATTTCAGATATTGCTGGCATGGCTCTGATGTGTTTCAAGAAAGTAAACTAAAAGAAGTTTAAGAAACACGGGAAGAAAAACTAGAAACTTTAGCTGATTTATGTTTGATAATTATGGTACAATGATCGAATATTTTACATAATCATAATATGTGAAACAGGATTAAAATAGTCAAACATAATTTAAATTGTTATGAAATCTTTTGTAAGTATCAGTACAAAACTAATTGTCTTGATGCTTGCAATTAGCATTGCGTCGATTGTTGTTACAACTGGTCTTGCATATAATTTTGCAGACAGCGTAATTAAAAATAATGTAAAAGAATCACTAAAAGATGAATCAGAAACACGTGGTAAGACAATCTCATCAATTATTGAATCACGAGTTACAAAATTGCAGAGTTTTACCCAAAATCAAGTTGTCCAAGAATCATTTGATGTCTTAATACCTGGACTTGATGATGTTTCATTTCATGATGTTCTTGAAGAACAACTTCCATATCTTCATGATGAATTTAATTCATTCCAATTAAATGAGTTTGAAGCTGGAATACGAGATCTTCAGATTATCAATATGAGAGGGAAGCCCATCTTCTCATTAAATGAAAAAATTGATCCTATAACATACATCAAAGGCAACTACAAGGTAAACGATGCAACTGTGGAGTTCACTCAAGATCTTGACAAAACTCGCCTAATGAAAATTTCATTGCCTATTATTTCAGATAATGGCAAGCAAGTAGGGGTGATGATTGCAAGCATGGGAAGTTCTGTCTTTGATAATGTCCTGCTGAACAGATTTGGTCTGCATGAAACAGGTGAAGTTTACTTGGTAAATAAAAATAAAATGATGATTTCTGAATCAATATTTTTTGAAAATACTCCATTTAATCAAAAAGTAGATACATTTGCAGTAAGTGAATGCTTTGATAATGGAAGAAATGTAGAGGCTGCCGATTACACTGATTACAGAAATGTTGACATCTTTGGATATTCTTACTGTCAAAAAGATCTTGGATTTGTTTTGTTAACTGAAGTAGATGAGTCTTCTATCTTAAAACCTATTACAGAATTACAAGATAAGATAATTCTAGTTGGCATTATTCTTATTGTCGTTGCAAGTATTACTACTTTCATTCTGTCTAGAAGAATATCCCAACCAATTCTCAAATTACGTGACGCAGCTAAAGAACTTTCATCAGGAAACTTTGATGTTAGAACAAACATTAAGACAAATGACGAGATTGAACAGCTATCCACATCATTTGATAATATGGCAAAAACAATAGAGGAAACAGTTTCAGCAATAGGAAAGCGAGAAAATATCATCAAACAACAAGGAGATATTCTGTCAAAATACTTTGAAGAAAAACGTGAAAGCTATGTCTGTTTGGTTGATTTAGTCGGCTCAATCAAAATTACTAAAACACTAAATACCGAACAGAAAAAACGATACGGTCAAATCTTTACAGATTCTATTGTTCCAATCATCAAAAAACATGAAGGAATACCTGTCAAGATTATAAATGATGCAGTATTGTTTTACTTCCCTGCACCAAAAGATGATGATAAGGCTCTGTCAAATATGCTAGAATGTTGTCTAGACATCTCAAAGATGGATAAAGAACTCAATGAGAAGACAAAGTCTGAAAATCTTCCAGGAATGGCTTACAGAATAAGTTCTGCATTTGGAATTGTAAATGAGGCAAAAACCTCTGATTCTTCATTAGATGATATTTTTGGAGAACCAGTAAATGCCTGTTTTAAGATAAATCAGTATGCATTGCCTAATACGGCTGTGGTGGATAATTCTGTATATGAGAAGGCTAAGAAACTGGATTTCAAGTTTACAAAACTGGATCCAAGTCTCATCAAGGATTTAGAATATTCTATTTTTATTGTTACTTAGAAAACTTACTTTTATTACTCTGATCATTCTATGTTTTTTAATTTTAACTTTTGATAGTATCTATTGTCCGTAAATTGATATTAAAATTAGTTTATAACCCGAAATAATTCTACTTGTTTTCATGTCAAAAAGAGTTACCATAGTTCTAGAAGATGATCTAGTTAAGGAATTGAGAAAATTCCCGGCAAAACAGATTCGAGATTCTACTTCTTCAGTGAGTTTGTCTAAAGTAATAAATGAAATGTTGAAGAAAAACCTGAAAAATTAAACAAAATAACCCTCGTTTCGCAATGGTTTTCTAATAGCTATATCCCCCTGATTCTTCAAATGTGTATTGCCATTCTGAACCTGCCTGAATGAATCCTGAATCAAATGATTCTGATTCTTGTTCAGTAACCGTATGGACTACCATATCATTGTTGGTCCAAGTAACAGTAGTTCCAGGTTTAACATTTGCTGCAATTGGTGTGTACGATTCCACGATTTTGGGATTCCATGATTCCTTTACAATTGAGATCTTGTCTGTTTGTATGGAGTCATGCATTGCAATTTTAGTACTTGTGCCCAAGTCATCATACTCGATAATCTGAGGATCTTCTAGTTTGTACAGCAATTCTTCTTGCCACGGAATCATTGACTTGCTTCGTGGGCTGTTACTTGATTTTCTATTGATGCTAGTTTGGAATCCTTTTCCAGTATGTCAAGCACTGCCATAGAGCCACGCTCTTCCTGAATTCCGTGTACGTGGAAAAGATATCTGCCAGGAGTATCCCAAGTAGCTTCAATTATTGCAGTATCACCGTTTCCAACAAGATGGGTCTGTGCATAATGTGGCTCATTCCACAGTATTCCAGACTGCCAAACCTTGAAAATCGTACTATGGACATGGAAAGGGGATTGTAGTACTCCTCCAACTCCCATCACATAAAAACTTGCAAGCTCGCCTTCTACCACTTGAATTGGGTTGTCCATGTACTGGTTTGCATACCCATTAACTGGATAGAATCGTGTGATCGTCGCAAGTGGGTCTTCAGGTCAAACTCGCTTAGGACAAACAGGTATTCTCTAGCAGGTTTCATGTCATGGTGCATCGGATCTATTATCATTGCGCCAAACATTCCCATCCTCACATGCTCAGTTGTGGGAAATGCATGGCAGTGATACATGAAAAGTCCAGATTCTTCTGCGATAAAGTGATACGTGTATTCTTCACCTGGCATTATCATAGGGAATACGCCATCATTTACAGAATCATGAGTTCCATGAAAGTGGATAGTATGTGCGTATGGTGTTTCATTGACAAATTTGACTTCTACCTCGTCTCCTTCATCAAATCGTAATGTTGGTGCCGGAACTGTTCCGTTATATGTCCAAACTGTTGCCCTAACACCACCAGCAACTTCAATTTCTGCATCTTGGGCAATTAGCGTATAATGTAATGTCCGAGGAGTTGGATTTTCAAATTTTGGATAAACATCAGATGAATCTGCAACAGTTGTTTGTATTTCAGGTGATTGGAGCAGAAATACAGATGCGATAGCAAATCCCACAATTACACCCACGATAACATACATGGTACTTGGTTTGATCATAAAACCACCGATAGTACTGCCACCGAAATTCCTGCAACAGCATAAAATATCCAGTATGTCCTTTTGTGCCTTGGAACAGGGGATTTGGATTTAGATTGAAATTTCATTTTAACTCCTTTAAAAAAGCGAGAACTGTGTGAGAAAAAATCACACTATGTTCGTGTCTGGGGAAACATTGTTCTCGCATGATTATGAATATTCAAAAGTGATGATTAACCTTGGTAAGCTTGCTAGCTGACACGTAATCTCTGAAACTTACGATAGTCTATGAAGAATCAATGCCTAATAGATGTATGAGAATTGATAGTTATAGAAGATGTGGAATCAAATTAAAAATAAAACAAAATTGCTCAATTTGTACACAGCCAATAAAATTTGGCTGTAATGATTGTCAGATAGAAACAGAAGAGCAGATTCATTCCATATGCAGACTAGTCGATGTGAATTACACCCCACAGATTTCTGAGGCTGTTTAGTGTCACGCAATTCTGAACCACATCCATTATGTGTGGGAAAATGTAAAGAGTTTAAGGTGCACAGAACAGGCTGGGGTAGAAGATACAAACCAGGTCACAAACGATGTCAACAGTGTGATCAATGGATGGTGTATGAAGGAGTGTTCTGTCCGTGCTGTAACTATCGTCTAAGAACAAGACCCAGATGTAAAAAATACAAAGTGGATCTTCCAAGAATATGAAAAATATTCAAATTCAAGAAATTTCTTTTCCACATTTGTTTGAACAGATTTTATCAAACAAGCTAACAAACTCTCTTCCACAATGAATACAATTTTTAATGATTTTCATAATATTAGTTATGAAATAATTGTACAAAATCACAACCAATGCAGAATTTTGCTTGAATTTTTCTCCAAGGTTGTTTTGCATGAAGAGAAATATTCGTATCACTTGTTTGAATATGATTTGAACACTTTGGACATGTTTCCATAATGTTAATTCTCGTTCTGAATTATATTAGATAGTAAACAACACAGTTGATTTGTCATCAGTCAAGCTTCTGACAGAGTAACAAATTTTCAAAAAACAATACATAATTAACCAATAATCATTATAAAAAACCATTGACTATTGAACAAAAAAAGAAAACTGAGACAATGTCATTTAGATTAGATAGTCAGATCTTAGATAAGATAAGAGCAGAATCTGAATCGCAAGGGATTAGTTTGAATGTATTGGCAAACAAAATTTTTTCAAGATATGCTGATTGGGGGATGTTCGAACCCAAGGTAGGCATGGTTCCAATAGCAAAGCCTATTGTGACTGCATTATTTCAAAAACTATCAGAACAGGAGACAGTCGATTTGGCAACACAGATAGGCCACAGTATTGTATCAGACATTGCCACATTCATGAAAGGTTCTATGGACATAGATTCATTTGTTTCATGGTTTGTAACAAGAATGAAGATTTCAGATTTTGAGATTAATCATTCTGTTAAAGACTCAAAAAATAATTACATAATAAAGCATGATCTAGGATACAACTGGTCATTATACCACAAAACAGTGTTGGAATTAATTTTCAATGATGCATTTGAGAAAAAAATTGATTTTAACATCAAAGATAGAATAATGGAGCTATCATTCGAGAAATAATCATACTGCCTTAACAGTTCCAGTCATCCAAGGATGAAGCATGCAATAGTATTCATACAAACCAATCTCATCAAATGTTTGCTCAAATGAATCACCTGGCATCATCATTCCAGAATCAAAGAGTTCGTCATTACTTGTAACAGTATGTACAGAGATGTCCTTGTTTGTCCATGTTACAGTATCTCCAGTTTTTATCTGAGTGACTTTAGGATAGTATGATTTGTTTGAAGACTTTACGGCAGAGCCTTCTTCTACTTCGCAAAGAGTTGTTTCAACTATTTGTGAAGTATCAACATCACCTGACGTAGGGATACTATGTTGTTCATGATCAGATGAGACTACGGATGTTTGGGTAATCTCGGCATTAGGATCAGGTTGTTGCAAACTATTAGCAATCTCTTGCTGCCATTCCCACATGTCAATGGATTTGGTTTTTGCAACATCAACACCATCAACTGCATCAGAAGTAGCATCTCTTACATCAAAGTAAGCCATAGTACCCTTTTCTTCAGGTACCCCATGCAAATGGAATAGATACCTCCCAGACTCTTTCCACTTTGCCTCAAATATTGCGGCATTTCCAGGACTTACTTCCCACGTCTGCGTTTTGATTGGCTCATTTTCCCAAATTCCTGAAGTAATAGTATCAAATATTGTTCCGTGTATGTGGAAGCCAAATGCTGCGATTGCCCCCATGTCAATATAGTACAGTCGTACGAGTTCGTTGGTTTTTGCAGGTAATGGATTTGTCCAGTATTGATCAGCATATCCATTGAAAAAGACATAATCAGGAGTCCATGTTTCTTGATTTTCCAAATCATATTCTCCTTTTACTAAGACATATTCTCGTGCAGGTTCTAGTCCTTCCTTGGGATCTACAATGAATGCACCGTACAACCCATTTCGTATGTGTTCAGATACAGGCATCACATGACAATGATACATGAATGCACCAGCTGGTTCTGCTATGAAATCATATGTGTAAGAGTCACCTGGGAGCACTTCTTGGAATACTCCATCATTTTTCTCATTATGATCTCCGTGAAAATGCATAGTATGTGGAAGTTTGCCATTGTTGATGAAATTGATTATGACTCGGTCACCTTCAGTTGCTCTCAAGGTAGGACCAGGGATGGTTCCGTTATACGTCCAAGCTTCAATCCTCTTACCAGGGGCAATTTCAATAGTTGTATCTTCTGCAAATACTGTAAAGGTTCGGGTAACTGGAGGATTTTGGATAGAAGTATTTTCTGCATATGAAAGTGAGGGATTCTCAGAAACAACAAACCACAAACCAAACGCAACTCCAAAGGAGATTAGTGCTGCAATCATGACAATATTCCTATTCATGAACCATAATTCTACACATTGCATTTAACAAGGAAGTTTATTCTGCAAACACTTGCAAACAATACAATACAACTTGTTTATCTAGAGCAATGCATAAAAAAACATCTTGGCACCAAGATGTAAAGGACACTGCATTGATTTTATTACAAAAAGATTTGAAAATGGATTGAAATATCAAAACGGGCTAAAATGGTGTACAACATGTTCCAAATTCATCAAAATAGAATCAATTAGATGTCCTTGTTGTAATACAAAATTGCGAGTCAGGGCAAAAAATAGAGTATACAACAAGAAGATAGAAAAACAAGAAAATTATTTAACTGTAAAAGCAGAGGGAATGAAACAATGAGCATTCAGGGAATGTACATGTTAAACACAGGCGAATATACAGATGAGAAAATTCATCAAGCTCTTGACATGCTATACGCAGACAGAAAGAACGAATTTCGGACACTGTCTGAGGCATTTTTAGGAAAAGAGAAACTGGCAGAGATGCAGAACTGGAAGGAGTTTGTTCTAAACTTTTGTTTGGATGTAGAAAACTCGTTTAAAACATGGTCTGATCAAAAATCACCATCTACCACCTCCCCACAAAAGGCTTTAACAATTCTAAGACAGATAGGCAAGGGCAAAACATCAATGAATCAGCTAACACATATGCTAAATATTTCATATAATCTTTCAAAAGAGTTCAAAGAGATTTACAGGCGTCTGAAATAGAACAAGTATTTCATACTTCAATTAACAATACAGGACAAGGTGCATTTTCCTTAATTTTCTCAATACTTGATTTTGTCATAGAATCATCATGGAACAGGCAAAACTGTACCAACTTGTCATTTATCCAGATTCCACAGGAACCAATTGCCAAATCCTGGTACTGGTCTTGAGCATCTTGACAACCAAACACCAGTACGGTAGAACTGTTCTGATTCTCAGGTGCAAATTTTGGGCTAAACGAAACACCGTTTCTTGTGTAGCATTTGGTAATATTCCTCAAGATCGATCACGATTTATGATAACTGGAAGGGAATGGAAGGATTTGGACATAAAATGGCCATATTTAACGAACGTACTTGGTAGTCAATCGGAAGGTATTGAGAAAGATTGACTAGACCTCCGGAAGGATTTGACTAATTCCCTTTACCACCTTTCTTGTCCCATATATCATGCGTAAAGTCACAAGAAAGCAAAGTTAAGTCACATGCAAAATTTGAGAGCCAGTCACACGATTGTTTTGGAAGAGACTGCCAAAGATGCATTTAATTCACATCTGCAACAACAACTGGCGAAAATAATGCAGTACTGATGATTGTTTGTATTAATGACAAAAAATGAAAAACCATCTATGCGACCATGGCTATCTTTATCTTCTTAACTGGATGACATGAAATGGCTTTGTGGATGTCAGATATTGGTTCTTGTTTAAATGTTAGATCGTATCTATAACACTTCCAAGCCGTTGCGGTTGTCATGTTTCATAATTACAAAGCAAGGATAAAAGGTTCAAGAATGATTCGTTCATGCAAATCATCAGTGAAATGATGTGTGATAGGAGACGTTCAAAACAAACTCTTACAGATGAAATATTAAGATCATGGAATCAGTTTTTGTCCCTAAAACGTTCATTTCTCAAGAATTGTCCTTCCCTTCTAATACTTTTGCACCAACTATCGGCAAGATAATGCCATATATGGCCAGCCACATTCTTGTCAGGATCGCAATTCCACAGACAACTGGTGTCTCTGAAGTGAGGAATTGTACGCTTATTCCTCCAGATTCGTCTCATATAGGAAATTATGGTCTAAATTACTAGTGAAGGCAAGATTCTGCAGAATAATCGCAATACTCTGAGAAACACGTATCACATACTCAAAAGAATTACCAGCCTAGAGATTCTTCAGGATTCTGCACATTGTCTTTGTAAACTGCAGATGCCCGTTTATCATAATTAACAGTGTGGATGTTTGGAATGATCAGATTGTATGACAAACCAAAAATTGTAACTGCAACTAGAATAAACAGGCAGATTTGATCTTTTTCACTACAAGTATTGTTTGGAGTGAAGAAACAGTCAAGTGGCTATTTAATCGAAAAGATTTGAATACGGTGGTTAAATCCATCCGTAACAAAGATCTTGCCCTCATTGTTTACACCTATAGCATGGGGTTCATCAAACTGCATGTCACCTCTGCGCAATCCTCCATTTTCTTCATCCAAATCCCTGCATTCAGAGATATCGTCCATCTTACAATATGAGCCAAATTCAAAAAGGAATGAGGCACTTGTTAGATCAAAAGCAACTACATTATGATGCGTGCCGCCATTAGTAACATACATTGTATTTTTATGAATTGTCAGTCCACGTGGATTATCAAAAAAGGTTTTGTCAGAATCGTTTACAAACGAGTTAACCCAGTTGCCGTCAGAATCAAAAATCTGAATGCGGTTATTTCCGTGATCAACCACATAGACATTATCGCTGCCATCAATATCAATTCCGTGTGGGCTCGTGAATTGCCCATTCGATATTCCTGATCCGCCCCATTTTTTCAGAAACTTACCATCAGAGTCAAACTTTTGAACAAAAGAACTGGTTACATCTGTTACGTAGATGTTGTTTTGACTGTCTAGCGCGACATCATAAGGTGCATGGAACTGCCCATCGCCTATTTTCAATGGTCCTCCATCATCAGGATCATAGCAGTATTCTTCGGATGCTGCATTGCAAAACGAACCAAATTCAAACTTTAGATTTCCGTCAGGATCTAAAACAACCATCCTGTTCTTTCCCAGATCGGCAATGTAGATATTGTCGTTCTTATCTATTGCAATTCCATGAGGACTCTCAAATTCAGTCTGCTCAGTATTGTTCGGGCCATTAGTTTGACCTAAAAAGCCGCCATCTGCGTCAAATATCTGAATTCTATTGTTCACTTGATCAGTCACATAGACATTGCCTTTGCTGTTTATTGCTATGCCATTTGCAACATGGAATTCCTTATCGCCAGAACCGTAATGGCCAAACTGTGAAACATATGTGATTGGACTTATTGTCAAGTCAATCTCATCAGTGCCAAACATGTTGCCATTATCCTTCACCGTTAGAGAGACTTTCTGGTGGAATCCCTCTGTATATGTATGGTGAATTTTTTGATTTCCCACGATGGTTTGTGTGATGCCATCGCCAAAGTCCCAATCGTATTCGTATTTATCAATATTATTTCCGTCAGTATCTTGAAAACTTGCTTCAAAAAGCATTGGAATGTCAACATAGTACGGGAGGGGAGAATCCACATTAATCGACAGTCCGACAGGGTCAGAAGAATGATCCATCAAAACAGACATTATTGACGCAGAGACAACCGTGATAACAATACCAGAAATAATTGGCCACATGTATTTATGAAAAGCCTTTTTGTCAACCAATGACTTTAGGATGCAGAATTAAAGATAAACATTTCTTTGCCACCAATATGACATGTGTGGATGTATGAGAAATGTTTAACCAGAGATACGAGTTAGCACAAGACGGCTTTTACTTGATATTGCCAACAGAGAGTCATGGCAATTATGTGTTCCTTTGGAGTTTGATTGTGACTTATGTTTGGTCATGGCATTCTTTTACATAGTTTATGTAAAAAAATCAGGAGTGATTTGTCAGTACAAATGATCAGCAAAGAGCATCAGAAATTCATCTGATTATTTTGATATACTTGATTTTGTTATACAAGTATGGTTTTAAATCCAAAATCTAGTTTAACTGTTCAATTGTGAATCGCTCTGTATTTCGCATTATATGTGATATGAACTAAAATCATCCCTAACAAGAAGTTCTAAATCAGGTGTAAATTCATCAAGAGTGGATGATCGTTTGCATTGGTAGTTTTTTTAGTTTGTAAACAACATTCATTTTTGCTGAAATGAATCAGACCGTTGGTAGACAGAATGATCTTTGTCTACCTGAATGTCTGTATAACACCTTGTTTTACCAAGATTTCAATCTCGTTGAGGAACTCCTTTTCAGATATTTTATCTTGAACCCAGAGTTTTGCGTTGTTTTTAAACACAGTTGGGATGTTTTTGCCACTGAATTTTATGTCGCCATCAATTTGCTGTACAGGGATGATTTTTCTCTTCATCAGGTAATCCATTGACTGAAAGAAGTCGGAATTAGTGGTTTTATTTTCTGTCCACCACAAAACAACGGTTTTGAACCAATGTGGAATGGCTGGGGTTTGGACAAGATCTATCTCTCTATCAATATCTTCAATCAAGACCGCCTTGAGACCATAATACTTTACTTGATTTATCAATTTGTCAAGTTCAGAATACTGCGGAATGTCGAGTTGGTTCTCAAAAACCCAGCCGCTTCTTTTTGAATATTCGTGCGGATGAAGCAATACCACTGCAAACCCATAATCTCTTACGCTAAATCTAATATCGCTCATGGTCTGGTTTGCTGAAATGCCATACCATGCCCTGCCTTGCTCAATATAATTCGTAGAAGCGGTTGATGGAAATCTAAAAAGAGACTCGCCTTTGAGAGGATAAGGTGGCACGTCAAATGATGCAACCGAACTGACATAGTGTATGCCCTCATTTTTTAGTGCATCAACTGTATAAGCATCATAACTTCCAAATGGAGGAATGAAAACAGAGGGCTTTTTTCCAATAGAACCAGCTATGTTATTGTCAGTCTCGTTAATTAGTTCATACTGCTTAGCCGCATCCATAGATCTGATATCAACTGTACCGCCGTGGTTGCCAATTCCAATAAGTTTGCCATGTTCATAGACAGCTGTTTTTAGATAGTCAACTAATTCTGCATCATGACCAAATTTTTCCCCTATAATTCCCACAGTAACTGGCACGTCTTTACTGAGAAATAGATTAATCAGTTCTTTTTGTACGTCAACAAGATAGTAATCTTGCACATTATCCAATCTGAATGCCACGCAGTTACAAGTTTCTTCAGGAGATTCTATTTCAGGGCGAGGTTTGATGTTGTCAGAGTGATAAGTGCCTGTGTCTTTTAACCCAAAAATTTTGATCTCAGACATATTTTTATGGATTAAAACCTCCTGTGTATCCACAACCACATAACCAGATCCAGCATGTTCCATCACACGCAAAAAGTATACTCCTGTAGGAATATTTGAGAATTCAGTTTTGCCGTGATTGTCAACTTTTAATTCAGATAGTTTTTCGTTATTATTGTTGTATAATTCCACGATGAATTTTCCGTCATAACCTGAAATAGGGTCTTTCATGTTTTTGTAGAGTTGTATTTTTACAAGGTCGTCCACTACAGATTTCCAAGGAGTCGTTACAATCTCTGTATTAAATCCTTGACCAAAACGAAACTTTGGAATGTCATATGAGATTTCCTCACCCATCGATATTTTTGCAGAGTAATAATCGCTGACTTGATCTGGAATTTGCAGCCAGAATCTCTCAGTTTTTCCATTGCTTCCAGTAACGTCTTCTGCCCATTTTGTTCCTTTGTGTGAGAATATTTCAACTTTGGCTCCTTGTATCGGTTTATTATCGCTATAGTATATTGTAAAAGAAGTTCCTCCCAAATCCAAAACATGCATTTTGATTTTTTTAACGGAATCATCAACATTCAGAACAGAATAACCAGCGAACATGTCATTCCTGTAAACATTAATGAAATATCTTCCATTTTCCAGGTTTATATGGATGGGATTTGGTGGCTCTTCCAACTTCAGAATTGGCGTATTTCGATCATCTTCAGAAAAGATTTCAAGGTATAGGCCCCAAGAATTTATTGTATCCTCATTGCCGTCAACTACTGTCAATTCAACATCATTAGTGTCAGCATATGCAAATGCGGCCGGAAGAATCAAGATTGCAAGCAGGCATAACCAATTTTTCAAGTATTTTTACTCTATTAACAAGGCCTTATTTCCTTTACTATGATGTCATCAAAAAATTCAGGAGCATGAATGTCTTTGGCGCGTCTGTTTTCCTGTTTGTTACTTGCGACGGCTTGGAAATGAACCACACCAGACTCGTTTACCAGGGGCTAATCCTCAGAATCATAGTCGTCTTCATATTCTATGTCGCCATCTTCATCATAGTCATCAGATGCTGTTTCGCGATAACTCATTAGAATCGTACTAGGTCATCAAATAGATAAACAATTCACTAGTTGATTTCATCTGAACTTAAATCATTTGGGATTGTTTTTAGAAGAAAAATGGATTTGATGGAACATCCAAAAATCATGAAGTGTTATATTCATAGGAGAATCCGGCATTATCTTCTAAACATTATCAGTATCCTGCTTCCAACAAATATCCCAACTGCAAGAATTATCAGTATTGGGACGATTGTTTGAGATTCATCCAAGTCCATCTAAATTCAAATTGGCTGGATTTTATAATTTGTATAATGGGTTCGGATGTATTTAGAAAACGGGATCTATCCAAGGTCAACTTTGAATATGAGGATTTGATTGGAAGAAACCTGTCGGATTCATGTATGCGTGGAGCCAATCTAAAAAACAGGGATATTCATAACGCGGATTTGAGATGTGCTGATTTGAGTAAAGCTGACTTGAGTGATGCAATATTATTCTATGTCAATTTGAGGGGGGCAGATATGAGGGAGATTAACCTTTCAAACGCAAAACTATGGGATGCGGATCTGTATGGGGCGGATCTTCAAGATGCAGATATCAGAGGAGCCGACTTATTTTATACTGATTTAAGGAACGCGGATTTGAGTGGGGCCAATCTGAGCGGAGTCAACCTCAGGCACGCAAATTTTGAGGGCGCATCTCTCACATCAACCGTGTTTACCGATGCAAATTATGATCTTCATACATTAAACACTCTTTCTGAAGACGCAAGAAAGGCATTAAAAAAACAGGGCAAATCATGGTAAAAACATCACATGCTATGAAGATCATCCTGAGAGATACATAGTCACATCGCAAACTTTCAACATGATCGAAATGATTTCATATCGGATGATGACGTTACACTTGATGGGAAAGATTAGAGTCGACGAGAAAAGGCACCAAGAATTGCTAAAACAAAAAAAAGAATTAGAAGACAGCAGACCACATGACGTGGAGTCAATGCGGAGATGGAAGCATTTGATGGGAAAGATACTTCAAGAGTTGGAATTATTTAATTAACAATATTCTTAAGTTCAAAATTACCAGCATGGATAGTGGATATTTACTCTAGCAAATTTGCGGTCATCTTGATAGTCATACTAGCTGGAATTTTTGGACTGCAGCTGACGAGTAACAGCAATACTGGAGATAGCCAGATCATTGATGCTGAGACGTGCGAGTTATACGTCAAGGATTCTCAGATCAATGCCAAACAGTATCTCGGAGAATTCGATTCGAAATGCATGGAGTTCAAGAGCCTGAACCCACGAGATTAGGTTACAGAATGCATTGGGTATCTTTCTAAATGCTTAAGTTGCGAATACGCATCCAATATGTGTGAAACAGACAACCAAGGGAGTAATAGCAATAGCAGTTTCAATAATCGCGTTTTATGGCATAATGAGTCTGTTATGGAGAATCTAGAGTCAACTTTTTTGCAAATGACACAAAGTTTGCAATCTTAGTTGGTAATGAATCTAAAAGGATATCAAAAGCATGGACAGTGCTGATTGCGACCATTATTGGGTTGCAAACGGATCTTATTTTTGCATACATTGTGGAATGGACATCAACAAGAAAAAAGTCAAGATATCAGCATGACAATACAGTGAGCATCTGGAAATCCAACATATCTAATATATGATGGGGTTGAACCACTATCAGAAATGGTTCTTGTAGATAAAAAGATGTTTTCAGGAGGGATCGCAATGATGGCAGTCGGGATAATACTTGTCATAGGCATTAGTGAGTCATCACCAGCAGGCCAGTCAGGAATGACGGAGGAAGAGGCAGTGGATCTGATGATTGCACAGCAAGAAAGTCAAGACTACAACACGCTGTCAGGGATTTTGATAGGAATAGGGTTTTTGCTAGTGCTCATTAGTTTTGGCACCAAAAGAAAAAAAGACAGTGCGAAAAAAGAGGAAAAAAAGCCCGCAGAGTGATTCAAACTTTTTAATCCCAAGCCAGCATTGTAATGATGTTGATTCATGCAGAGGTTAGCATATATCCGATTGCGACGCCGACTACCAGTGCAAGCTTTTACATTGCAAAGGCAATAGAATCAATTCGCAATACGGAGAACCTCAGATTTGAGATCAATTCAATGGGGACAATTTTGGAGTCAAACAGCATAGATGTCATCAATGGTGCCACAAAGAAAATGACAGAAACTGTCCACAATCTAGGGATTGCAAGAGTTGAAGTCATAATAAAAATAGATTCAAGAAAAGACAAAGATCTCAAGATGGAAGACAAGTTAGATTCAATCAGAAGACAAATGAGCTAGAATGTCCTCAATACTTTGAAATGGGTGTTTCTTTGTGCAGGAGAGCGTCCTATCTCTTTTACCATTGTTGCCAATTCCTCAACTGATGAGGCAGTAGGTTTTCCTGCTGCACGGTAGACTTCTTCAGAGAACGCGGTTCCCACTAAATCATTGCCCCCATTAGACAAAGCAACTTGTGCAAGCTTTTTGCCGTATGCAACCCAATATACAGAGATGTTGTTTAGAACGTTTGCAAGCATCAATCTTGAGAGTGCAATGATTTTCAGATCATAAACAGAAGAGCACTCGTTATTTACCAGATGTTCTTGTTCCAGCTCAGTATTGTCAAGGCTGAATTTTAGAGGTATCAGAGTCAAGAACCCTCTAGTTTTTTTTTGCAATTCACGGATTTTGATAAGATGATCAACTATGTGTTCAGGCTTTTCTATGTGGCCGTAGAGCATAGTCACGTTGCTGTTAATTCCCATGCCATGTGCTTCTTCAATCACGTCAAGCCACTGTTGGCCAGTGCATTTGCCTCTTGCAATCTTACTCCTAACATCAGGATGAAATAATTCTGCACCACCTCCAGGCATGGAGTCTAGACCAGCACTTTTTAGACGAGACAAGACTTCTTTTGTGGAGTTTTTTGTCAACTTGGACAGATAGAAAATCTCGGCTGCCGTTAGTGCTTTAATGTTAAGTTGGGGGTGATTTTTTTTGATCAATTTCATCATATCTTCATAATATTCCAATGGGAGTTTCGGATGAAAGCCTCCAACAATATGAACTTCAGTAGCGCCCATTTGCTGTGCAATTCCAACCCTCTGTTCAATTTCTTGCGGGGTTAACGTGTATGCATCATCTGCTCCATCTTTTCTGTAAAACGCACACATTTGGCAACTGGCAGCACATACATTAGTGTAATTCATGTAATATGATGCGGCAAATGTGACAATCTCGCCGACCAGTTTTTTTCTGGCATCATCTGCAACTGCTGCAAGCAAATGCAGGTTGTCATAATTCATCAGTTCCAAACCGTCATTGTAGGACAGCTCCTCACCTGCAAGAGCGCGATCGAGTGCTTGGGAATCCTTGATTAGTTGTTCCAGCATGCTATAAAATATTGCCCATTATGATATATTCCTTAGTCTTAAAAGTTAAGTAACCAGTCATGACAGAAATATCATATGGTACTTCCGCTAGTCAACGAACACAAGCCAAAATGCTATTTGTGCCACGAGGGTTTTGAAGACATTGAGAAGCTAAGAGAGCATCAGAGATCAGTGCATGTTGATTTTCTTGAAAAGAATGAAAAACAGATTGAACGCGGGCCAGCGCCTGGAGATGTCACGGTATTTTAGATTTTTTGTCCTTTATTGATCTTAGCAAGTCCTGAGCAGTGTTATTGGATATATTGGCCAAGTCATAATGTTTGTCAATGGACAGGGCTTTTTTGAAATATTTGATTGCATCTTGCAGTTTGCCCATCTCTCCTAACGACAGTCCCTTGTAAGCAAGGGCCATAGCACAATGTTTGTCAACTTTCAAAGCCTTGTCATAGCATTCCATGGCCAGGAGGTATTTTTGACTAGAATGCAATGCAGCGCCCTTATTCAGCAACACATCAAGGTTGTCAGGAGCAATGGCAAGTATCTTGTCATATGAGGAGATTGCCTGCTTGATTTTTCCCATGTTCTGCAAAGTTGCCCCCTTGTCCATAAGTGCATCAATATTGTCAGGATTCTCTTTGAGTATCAAATCATAGAGGCTCAAGGCGCCAGAGTAATCGCCGTCCTCTACAAGATCATATGCTTGTGAGAGCATCTCAGCAATTTTGATGTTCATAGTAGGGGGAAGCGCATTGTAAATAATATAGTCTTCTTTGGCCAGAAGTTTTTGTTCAGGGTTTCGTCTGGAACGAATAACGGGTTTGGACACATGGGAAAATATACGTGTCTGAAATTAACATCCAGGTTATGCCATAATCAATTTTAGATGTGCTCATCAAAAAAGGACTGCAATCACGACATTTTCAAATCATCATACAATGATTCAGGCATTTCAGACGGTCTCCAAAATAATAATAACAAAGAATGGCATCCTAGTATCATATGTCAGATAACATATCAGTTGGCGAGATAAAAAAGAAGATAGCAAATATCTTAGAAGAGCCTGAGATCAGATTCTGCGGTCTGATTGACAGTTCCGGAAATCTGGTGGCAGGTGAATTTAAAAAAGGAGTTGTTCCTTTGGAAACAGACAAGCAAAGAAGGCAATTGTTTCAAGAACTAGCACACCGAGTTGCAAACAGGCAAGGCTTTGATTCAAATCTAGGCAGAGTGAAATATTCTGCGTCAAGAAGAGAAAAAGTCGTAATGATGAGTTTCCCTATTGGAAGATACATCATTTTGATCATTACCGAACTGAGCATCAACATTGACAGGTTTGCATGGAAAATCATCTACAAGCTAGAAAATCAGTGGTCTGAGTTTTACGGGTTTTAGAGATTAACTGCCAGCAGATTTTTAAAATGACGAAGAATCAAGACGCGTGTTTGTCTCGCGGATCAATTTCTAGGGATTTGTTAAAGCATTCCATTGACTCCTCGTACCTACCAAGGCTTCTTAATGCCACACCTTTGTGATTCCAAAGATCCGGATCATCCTGATTCAAAAGAAGTGCCTGCTCAAAGAATTCCAAAGCCTCATCAAATTTTCCCATACTCATCAAGGACTGTCCTTTTTTAACAAGGGATGCCATGTCAGTCATAAAAGGTAGAGAACACCACGGGTATTAAATTTGAAGCAATAACGCAAGAAAAAATTCAAACTGACTAAACAAATTTACAAGTATAAAGTTAAAATTTAAATAAATTTTTTCATATTGTACTGTATGACGTTGGATGAAATAGATGAAAGAATCCTCAAAAACTTGCTAGTAGATGCAAGGCAATCAGCCAGGCAGCTGGCCCTGAGATTAGGAATATCAACAGTAACAGTCCTATCAAGAATCAAGAAACTGGAAAAGGAGAAAATAATCAAAGGGTACACCGCAATTATAGATCATGAAAAAATAGGATATTCGTTAACTGCAATTATAGAAATCATGGCCAAAAATGACAAAATTCTTGGCATCGAGGAAGAGATATCAAAATTTGAAAACGTGTGTGGCGTATACGACATCACAGGTTCGACAGACACAGTAGTCATAGCAAAATTCAAGGGACGGGACGAGTTAAGCAGATTTGTCAAAGCCTTGGCAGTCATACCGAATGTCGAGAATACAATCACCCACGTAGTACTAAACACAACCAAAGAGGATTTCAGACTAACATAAGATGACAGCATGAACAAATCTTGGATTTTTGTGATTTTACTAATTGGCGGAATTCAGCTAGCCAGTGCACAAAATAACGAATTAGACATGGAACTGGAAGTAACAGACGAAGAAAAGATCATGTTATTTGCAGGTTTTTCAATAGTTGTTTTAGGCATAGTGTTATTTTTAGCAAGAGACATCATATTGAGAAGAAAGACATCGTATGACAGAAACGAGCTAGAGTCCAAGAAAGACAAAACGTTTGAAAAGTATCACTCTGATTGGAGTGACGATTATGAGGAGTTTGGAAACAGACGCGACACAGAGGATGACAAAGAATTTCGCAATGCGTCCATAAGCAACGAATTACCGAATTATTATGAGACCTTAGGAGTTAGTAAAGATGCTACACAGGATGAGATCAAAAAGAAGTTTAGAGAGTTAGCAAAGAGAACCCATCCAGATAAAACAAAAGAAAATTCCGAAGAAGAGATGATAGAACTAAACAAAGCATACGAGGTGTTATCAGACAAAGAACGCCGAGAAAAATACGACAGGTATTTCAAGCCAACCTAGCAGGATTCTAGTTTTACAACAATCATACTTAATTCAACAGACCTCGGGGTCTGAACACTGTTTATGAGGTTTGTAAATATTTCTATCCGCGTGGGTTTTCCTGACAATTCTATCGAGGTAACAATTTTGAGTTCCCCAAATTCAGTATTTGGCCCAAGCATTTTCTTGGTAAGCATAGGGATTACAGACAGATCGCTGATCGTCCCTTTCATTTTGAAGGCAAATTTATCCGAGAAATAGATGCCGCCACGAGTTGTCGGCTCATTAACTGGTATTGGAGAATGTGCTATGGACACGTCAGTGACATGGTAAGATGTGTCGTTTATGAAAAGTCGGTATTCTGGAGAGCTATTCTCATTGAAATCCGTCAGGACTTTAAGCAAATCGTGATTAAAAGACATTGAGGACAATCCAATCATAATTCTATTGAGTGTTTCGTGAAAATCAAAGGAAACAGATTGGCTCTAACCATAAAGATCATCTTTAAAACCCAGAATTCACTCTCATGTGTATTGCAGCAGTTTGCAAATACCCATTCAATGAGAAACGAGATCCTCAGCATGATGGTAGAGATGGGGTTGAGTGATGACTGCTATGTCGAGATGTTAAACTATACTATAGACCTGTTTGAAAGCCAGGGTCTTGGGACAGATTATTACGGATATCACAACATCAACCATGAGTTAGAAGTAACATATGTGTCACTTTTAGCTGCAAAACAAGAAAAGATCAAACTAACAGACGAGGACATAAAATACATCTATGTTTCTGCACTGTTCCATGACTTCGATCCTCAAAAAAGTGTAGACAAACCACATGAAGAAAGTGTCCTAAAATTCATCTCGATGGATAGAAAACTAAGTCAGCTGATTGCCGCTGCAAACATAGATTTGGAAATCGTAAAAGTTTTGATTTTGAGGACCACGTATCCTTGGAGCGGTGAGCTTAGAAAGAACGCAGAATCTCAGATCAAACAGTGTTTTTACAATTCAGAACTAACAAGAAATAATGAGCAGTACCAAGAGCACATTATGGAAATGGGCTGGTACCTGTCAGTGATAGACAGAATCAGCGGTTACGCGTTAGGGGATTTTTCAAAAGCGATGGAGATGTCCAAAATGAACGCGCATGCACTTGCATGGAGACCGTCATTGATTGTAAGAAGTTCAGTCGCATATTTCGAAGAATTGCTGAACAAAGAAACAGAGATGGTGAAAGAAATCCTAAAAGTACTCTCAAAAGAAATGAGGAAGAATTTTTTTAACACCGTGCTATCATTTATGAGGATAAGACAGCAAGAGATTTCGATTCAGGCAGACGCATCATACGAGAATCTCAAATTAGTTCCAACAATAGAAAACATGATCACAAGACAAGATCCAAATTTCATAAAGTCGCTGTATGAGATATTCTTAGAGCTGCCGACCCCACTTCAATTCGAGAAAGCAAATTTTGAAAAATCAATCAAAGATCCACAGATAATAATCAACACGTTAAGACTAAATGACAAAAATGGAGAGATAATAGGATTCTCAAAAGGAGGCCCACTTGAAAAGTATCAGCTGCGTGAGGAAATCAAAGATGAAAACTATGGTCTTGGAAATACCGTATTTTTAGAACCATTGGCACTGAAGATGGGATATTGGGGACTAAAGGGCGGAAGTGAAATGCGCCACATGTTCATCATGCAGGCACACTCTATGAAGTACAAATTTTTGACAAGTTTTGCGTTACGCGATGTCATCAGATCTAGAATAAGCAAGGAGGAGGCAGAGTTTGTCACACAGTTTGACCCTGAAAGATGGGATTATTATCGAATTAAAGTTTAAGTTCGCTGTATGAAAAAATCAATCCTCCAAACATTGAAATCTGAAATTCAGGGGGAAGTCTTTTCAGGTAAGGAGTTCAGGGATTTTTATTCTGTAGATGCTAGCTCGTATAAGATAGTCCCAAACGTAGTGGTCATTCCAGAACACGAAAAAGACGTAATCAGAGTCATAAAAATTGCCAAGAAATTCAAGATCCCAGTTACTGCGCGTGGTGCTGGGACTGGGCTTGTAGGCAGTGCATTAAATCGAGGGATCATACTAGATATGAAAAAATTTGACAGTATCAAAATCTCAAAGGATCATGCAGTGGTAGGCTCCGGAGTAGTCAAAGGCAATCTGGATCAGAGACTAGGCAGAGTGAACAAATTCTTCCCACCAAATCCGTCAATTGGTTCTTTTTGTTCAATCGGAGGAATGCTAGGAAACAATTCAAGCGGAAGCAGAAGTCTAAAGTATGGAAGCATGATAGACAACGTCACAGAAATAACATTTGTCGATGGAAATGCAAGAAAAATCACCTTACCAGAAAATAAAAAAATTTCGAACAAAATTGTAAATCTTACAAGATTGATTGAACCTGGAAGATTTCCTAATACGACAAAAAATTCTTCAGGGTATAGAATCGACAAGGTGAGAACAGCCAAGGATACACATAAGATAATAGTAGGATCGGAGGGGACGTTGGGGGTAATACTGTCTGCAAAAATAAGAATCAAAAGAATGCCAGAAAAAAAGATTCTGTTTGTGATAGGATACGAATCAACTCATGATGCTTCAAGAGAATGCATGGAAATCAAACGGACAAACCCATCAGCAATTGAATTCATGGACAAATTTACACTGAATCAGATCAGATTCAGGTTTGACAGAGATACAGAATGCTTGCTTTACATAGAGTATGACGAAAATATCGAAACAAAAGAAAGCAAACTAAAACCAGTCATCACAGGAAAAATCATCAAGAAGTTAGAAAAAAAACATGAAATAGAGCTGTGGTGGCGATACAGAGATTTATCGCTGCATAACAGCCTAAGAACAATAAAAAAGGAAAGAAGAATTCCACACGTAATCGAGGATGCCGCAGTTCCTTTGAGCAACCTTCCAAAAGTATTTTCATTACTTGACAAGATAAACAAAAAGTACAAGACAAAATGCATTGTTTATGGGCACGCTGGCAATGGCAATGTGCATGTGAGGTTAATTGCAGACAGAGCAAAGATCAAAATCATCAAGAATATTGCAGAGGAATATTTTGATGAGATTATTGAACTTGGAGGAACGATTACTGGAGAACATGGGGACGGGCTTGCACGCTCAGAATTTGTCAAAAAACAATACGGGGCTAAGAACTACAAAACATTCAAAGAGATAAAAAAGATCTTTGATCCAGACAACAGGCTAAATCCAGGCAAAATAATCTCAAAAAAAAGTACCGTTATTAGCAACCTAGAAACGCTTTATTAACTAAAAATAATCCAAAAAACCGTGTCATACAAAGGTGTGTGGTTATTGGTAAGCATCATGATAATTACCGCCAGTTTTACCCCAGCATTTGCACTAACTGAATTAGAAAGAGCATCGATCGTAGAACCAAGGTTAGTAAATGCATTTGGTGCCCCCATTGGAAATTCAATCAATGTTGATCAACAGATACAGGTTTCAGCTGACGTGATAAACAACCAAGAAAAAACCCAGAAGTTTGCATATCTTGTTCAAATCAAAAACGAGAATGCGGTGGTAGTTTTTTTTGGGTGGGTTGTTGGCGAACTGAATCCACATCAGAAATTTAATCCGTCACTGTCATGGATTCCAAAAGAATCTGGTGAGTTCACTGCGGAGATTTTTGTATGGGAGGGGTTCCCAGTCAATCACAAAGCATTGACTGAGTACGTAACATTGGAAATCAACGTAAGCTAAATTTTTACAAAAAATAGTGCCAAGATATAAGAGGTTCTAACGAATCATTCGAGAACATCCTCAATACAGAAAATATCGATGTGCAGCAGTACAATTAAGATCGGAGATTTGTCTATTAGTGAAAAAAGTTCAACAAGGTCTTGCTAATAGAACCTCAAGCCTATTACTTGTATGACAATAGGATATTGTGTAAAGTGCCGAGATAAACGCGAAATCAAAGGCTCCAAACCATATACCATGAAAAATGGCAAACCTGCAGTCAAGGGCACTTGCCCATCTTGCAGTACAGCCATCTTCAGAATTGGCAGAGGGTAAGTTTCACACCAGTGATATTCAGTACTGCCATTCATCAGTAAGGCCATTCCACAGCGACCACATAGGGGATGGATCTTTTTCTAGTTCCTCAATGATTCTGTTTTTCAGTACAAAAGAGAAATTTTCCAACGCATCGATTCCCCCATCAGCATACAATTCACGACCAATCTCAGTGATTCTTTTGTGTTTTTCAGAGATTTCTTTAGAATCAGGGTTTTGAAGACAGAATGTCATCAGATCAATCAGCTCTTCCTCCAACATGAAATCCAATGAGGAAACCGAGGATGTAGCAAATTTAAACCAATGCCAGCAATCGAATTCAGTCTTGAAAACTCATTTGAAAAGATGACGGACTGCAATTAAGACCGAGATGTCCATGCATCCTCCACGTGTCATTTTTATAATTGAAAAATATTTTTGTGTTTATTGATAATGAGGTAATGTGAAGATTACTTGAATTGGATGGTTTCAACACATCTGGCATATACGTATCCACCCATGTCAAACTAAATCATGCCGGAATTTAGGCAATCAAGTTCAAAAATTAAAAAAAGATCATTTGAGGCGTTTGTAGATCTCTTTGAATTCCAAAGACAGGTTATACGATATGTTTAGCAGGTGAGCTAGTTGATTCATGGATGTTTTATCATGTCCAAGTCTTCTTAGGATCGTCAACGCCTTTTGAGGAGAACTGACAGACAAAGGGCTTTGACCAGACCATGTCTTAAAAGCATCCTCAACATCCAGACTGAAATTCAATACAAATTCCTTCCAATGAGGCATCGAGTTCATAGCTTTTTCAGTCAATAGCACATGGGACAGTTCACGAAACTCATTTTTCCTATCAACATATAGCATGTCAAGGGCTTGATGAATTTTGTTCTCGTCGTATTCCAACGAATTTAACATATACATTCCGGATATACTCATGCATCGTTTCCCTCATACTCAGAGATAAAGCATGCAGTTGATTCTCTGAAAATATGTGACAAATATTTCAAAAAAATTAACAAACGTAAGGAACAAAAATAAAAAGGAGATCCTATTGGAACGGATCTATAAACGGACAGTTAACAACATGATCACTATCCATTGGACGAGCAATACCAATGTTGATCAGGCCATCTTCTTTGTATGCATTAATGTCATCAACGGTCTCCAACAGTTGTGCGCTGTCAGGGTCATTCCAGCCAATCACAAATATCCTCCACATGGGTGAATAATTTGCGTCGCCAGGCGCTCCTGCGGCAATTCCAGGTTGGAATCCCAACGGGCCAGTACCTGCCAGGCCATTTTTGAATTGATACAAGTCTACTGCTGCGGAATTTGCAATCAATCTTGCAGATGCTGGCGAACTTACAACGCCCATCATTTCTGCAGGGCCACTAGGGGCAGCATCTGTTACGATGTAATAGATGGTTCTACCGTCAGGACCCCATCCGCGATGAGCTATGAAGGTCACGTCCATCTTGTCTGTATCTAGGTCAAAAATTTGACCGCCACCGTAAGGCGTGACATCAGTCAAAGTTTTGTCGCCCTTAACCGTCATTTGACCTCCAGGCCAAACGATCTGAGGCATGTTCAGAACCACATCAACTTTAGTTAATGTAATTTCATTGTCATCAGCTGCTTTCATAATCATTGCCTCCGAGTCAAGTATCCTTGATGTGACACCCTCATTCCACGTCACATGGACATGCGAAGTCAATGCACTGTAAACGTCTGCCTGTGCAGGAGT
>JAGQHE010000009.1:0-7263 GCA_020431995.1 Candidatus Nitrosopumilus sp. | reverse complement strand
AGCATTCTTCAACAAAGGGGCAAGTTCTACCTTCCAGCCTTGGTTTTTTGTGATTATGTCCGCATGCGTTGAATCGCTAGAGTCGGTGATGATAAAATAAACATCTCCGCCATCATAGTAACCTTGATGCAGTGGGATTGTTGCTGGAACATTCGGTCTTGACAATCTAAGTACAGAACCCATGTTTGCTTCAGTCATTTCGTCATCATGGGCAGATCCCATCATGGAGTCATCATTTTCCATCATGGCTTCATCCATTTGAGAAGTTTCAACCGGAGCCACAGGAGTGACGTTTTGTGATTCTGCTTCCCATGCAGACTTGCCGCCTGGGATGTCAGAACACAACTGAACTCCACAGATGTTTGTACTGGAACCGAACTTTGGAGTAGCAGTTCCCTGGCTTTTTAGAGCCTCCGCATCTGTGAAATAATCAGTTGTCAGTTCTGCTGTAAACAAGGGTAGAATTGCAAGAAGTGCAATGTACCTTATACTATTGTTCATAAAAGGAGATCAGATTTTTTACTTAAAAGAATTTGTCCAAATTCCACATTATCCAGCAAGTTCGGAGAATCTATTTCCAACATAATCCCAATTAACGACGTTCCACCATGCAGTGACATAATCAGATCTTTTGTTCTGATGTTTCAGATAGTACGCATGCTCCCAAACATCCAAACCCAGCAAGGGGTGCTTTTGAACGGTCCAGGGGCTGTTCTGATTCTCAGTAGTCATGATCTCAATCTTATGGTATGTCTGATTAAAAACTAACCAGCACCAGCCACTACCTTGAATTGTGATTGCTCTTTCGGAAAAAATTCTTTTAAAATTCTCAAAATCATCAAAATAAACATCAATTGCATCCTCTAGTTTTCCTCCAGGAATCCCATCACTGTCAGGCATCATTGTTTCCCAGAACAATCTATGGTTTTCAAAACCCCCGCCAAAGAAATTAATTGTGTTTCTACTGAATTCAGGAACAGAGTTTAGATCAGACAGGATGGATGAAATGTACTTAGGGTGTGACGCGCCGCCAATCTCTGCAAGAGACTTGTTTAGCCCATCAACATATGCCTGGTGATGTTTTTGATGATGAATTTGCATTGTCAGAGAATCTATGAACGGCTCTAGATCATCATAATCATAAGGCAATCTTGGCAGTTCATACTTTACCACAAACCAGATAACTGTAATCCACATATATTCTTGAAAGACAAGTAAAAATATGAGGAAGCTAGGGACTGTCGATTTAGAGATTTTGCAATTAGCAATAAAGGAAGACGGGACATTTAATGAAACCAATCTGGAAAAATCAGCACTGAAGAGATTGGGCGTAGGGAGGCTATTGGATTCCCTTGCGTCACTAAAAGACAGAGGATTGATTTCGTTAAATCAAGATGGCTCATTTTCAATCACCGATATTGGCAAAGAAATCCTGTGGAGTGCAAACATTCCAACATGGGCAAAGATACTGCGTCTGCTTCAGATAAAATCATGCAACATGGAGCAAATGGCAGACATTCTAAGACTCCCTAAAGAAGATCTGTTAGAAAATATTGAGAAACTAAGAACAAATCAGTTTGTATTAATGTCACCGCAAAGACAAGACGAAAGAATCGTCAGGGTCTACGAGATACTTCCTGAAGGGTCTGAAGAAATTGACAAAACGGATTCAAAAGGATTTGACAAGATAAACTTCGAAGAGTCAAAATCAGGAATTGAGATTCTAGGCATGATTGACGAGATTGCAAAAGAGATCAGAAACTCAGAAATCAACCAGACAAAAAAGGAAACAATCCTAGAAAAATTATCCAAATTAAAAGAGAAACTAGAAGGATAGGCTCAGTGAACAAACACACCAATAGCAAATTACGGCTATTTATCACAAGGCCAACACCAAGGATGAAACAAATAGATGTTTTTGGTCTATATGAGAATATTTTTTATTGATTATTTTGACCCGTTGTAGGATCCGAGGTTTTGTTTTTCCGGATTTAGAACGGGGTTTGTTTTTGGGCATTTCTTATTTGTTTGAAGATTTACTTGTGTTCACAGGTAGATCTCACTATACACACGCATACGGTGAATTTAGAACAGATTGAAATCATAATCGCATTTTTACAAATCTGCCTTTTTCCGGTTATCTTTTTGATTAAACACTAGATCAGAATCCCCTTCTTCATTTTTCCATTTATCATGATCTTCTTTTTGTTTAATCATTTTTTCACGATGCTTTTCTATTTCTTCCAAGTACAGACGATGTCTGAAATATTGAACTTAAGTGTATAGCATGAGAACAAACAAATTCATAAGCGTCAGCATGATTGCGTCAATTCCTAAATTAGTATTGGTCATTTTATGCAAATTCGCAGTATTTGAAATACGTGCTAATAAATCATGACAAAGATCAGCATTTCACATCACCAGCAATTCCAATGATCAACCAGGTTTCAACACAGGAGTCAACACAAAGATGGAAATAGAACTTACTTTGTACGAATTTTGTCTTGTATCTGAGCCAAAATTAATTCCGCCTTGTCTTTGTTCTCATAATTTTCAGTGGATTCATCCATGATTGCATCAATTTCATAGCTTTTATCCACCAAGATATTTGCCACGTGATCATCAAGGGTCCCACTTCCAATCAAATAATAAGCAAAAACAGTATTTTTCTGACCAATTCTATGGAGTCGGTCTTCAGCTTGTCTATGGATGGCAGGACTCCAATCAAGTTCTGCAAATATGACATATTTCGCTCGAGTTAAATTGATTCCAACATTTCCAGCACGTATGCCCGCAATCATTAATTTGGATTCGCCTTTTTGGAATTTGTCTATTTGATCTTGCCTTTGCGCATCAGACTGTCCGCCAATAATAGTGACCGGGGAGAATTCTTGAAGGCTCTCATTAAGCAATTTATGGATTATTTTGTGATGGCAGAACACGACAACGCTTTCTTCAATCTCCATAATGTTTTTTACAAAATTGATCACATGTGGGAGTTTTGCAAGTCCGGCAATCTGTCTTTCACTCTGAATTGCTCTGTTGTATGACGCGGATTTGGAGAATTCTGATTCTGCGCCTTTTTGCTCTTCCTCTAATTTTTTCCAAATTTTATTTAATTCGTCAATATAAAAGTCAGTGTCAGCCGCTATCACTTCCTTATACCGAACTTTATCTTTCAGCTCCTTTAGAACGTCAGATTTTTTTCTTCGAAGCATGACATGTTTTTGCAATTCATTTCTAAGAGAAGCACGCTTGTTTTCCAAAACAATTGCCTTTCCTTTTTCATTCAGATAACAAAAATATTCACAGAATTCCTTAAAACTTCCAAGCAGTCCGGGCTTCAAAATATCAATGATTGGCCAGATTTCAGAACCACGATTGTAAATTGGAGTGCCAGAGAGACCGATTCTATATGAAACAGAATTCAGGGCAGCCAATTTTTTAACGGATTTGTATTTCTGAGTAGTTTTTGATCTAAGATTATGAACCTCATCACACACTATGGTCCTTATTCCAAGCTTTGCCAGATCATTGAATCGCTTGAAAAGCAATTCATAATTTATGATGTAAATATCCGTTTTTGGAAGATTTTGTGATTTTCCTGTCCTAATAGTTGTGACACTGGGGGATTCATTTTCTATTATTCTGCCATTTCTGCTTTTTTTCTTCAAAAATTTTTCAATCTCACGTTCCCAGTTATTCAGGGTAACAAGGGGAGCAACCACAAGTACGGGAAACGTTTGTTTTTCTGTAGAAACATAGGACAGTGTTTGCACGGTTTTTCCAAGACCCATCTCATCAGCTAACAGTGCATTTCCAGAAGATTTTAGCAAGAAGTCTAAGCCTTCTTTTTGAAAATTCAGCAGTTTTCCTCTAAATTGATCACCTGTTTT
This sequence comes from Candidatus Nitrosopumilus sp., assembly GCA_020431995.1. Classification (GTDB taxonomy): domain Archaea; phylum Thermoproteota; class Nitrososphaeria; order Nitrososphaerales; family Nitrosopumilaceae; genus Nitrosopumilus. The sequence continues at coordinate 3,367 of JAGQHE010000009.1, read as the reverse complement.
CGCGTGTTTTAGTTTGTGTTTAATCGGCAGCAATGTGGGTTTTGGGGCATATGTCTTCACGATTTTTCGTTGCCATACTGATTTCGATAAAATTTCTAAAGGGTATCTGTCCATGATAAGCTTGAGCTGTTTCACACTTTCAGTATTGTCAGGAATAATGACCTCATTTACATTTTCACCATACCAAGCCTCAGGAACAAGCCTGGAAATCATACCCACCGCACGATCGCCTGTAACTTTCCAGCTCCAGATCTTGGAGTATTTGTCAAGAACATACTCCAATGTGCCAATGTTTTCCATGGATGTTTCCATAATTTGTCGATGGAAAGTTTTTTTGACTTATGAATCTTCATATTTTTTATCGATCATGAAAGAATACCGTAAAAGCATACAAGAGTTAAAATAGAATATTGGTTTTACCCTCTGATCAAATTTCAAAGTTCGACATTTACACCCAGAGTGACAAATACAGTATAAAAAATCACATCTTAATCTCAACTAGAAAAATCAAGCAAGACAAGGATGTTTTTGGTTTTCATACGGTTTTAGAATAATTTACATAACCAAACAATGCCGCCAGCAGAGAAGATATGAAAAAAGTCACGTGTTAAGAAACAACGTAGATGTCAGGACAAATTCATGTACGCTCAGACCGCAGTGAAATTATCAAAGTTATTCAGCAGTTATTTTGGACTTTAGTCAGGACATATGTTTAAAATTCATCAAGATTAAGAAAATATGTGGAATTTGTTCAAGATGCAGAACCTGATGTAAAAAAACCAATCATCATTGCGGCAATGCAGGACATGGGAAGTGTAGGGAGCATAGTAATAGATTTTATCAACGAGTCATTAAAAACAAAAAAATTCAGGGTTGCAAAAACATCATCTCCTACATACGTAGTAGATATGGGAGGCCATATTGAGATTCCAGAAGAGCGTTGGGAGTACAGATATGCAGAAGACTTGATAGTATTTGGCGGCGGCAGAGGTCAACCGCAAAGCAATAGTGAATTGAATGCCATATGTCAAGATGTGATAGACATATCAAAGAAGTATTCTGCAAAACTCATCTATACGGCAGGAGGGTTTCACACTAACAGAATTATTGGCAGAAACCCAAAAACATACGTCACTACGACGTCCCAAAAATTAACAAGGCAGATGGAAGAATTGAGCATGGATATCACGCCTCAAAAGTCAATGATCACTGGATTTAATGGATTGATTCTTGGGTTTGCAAAGAAAAACGACATTCAAGGAATAGGGATGTATGGCGAATTAAATGAGCCTGAAATTCCACAATACAGATCGGCAATAAGCATCATTAAGACGATTGAAAAATTAACATACATGAAATTAGGATGCATTGAACAATTGGAAATAATGGCTCAAGAAATTGAGCAGAGGTTTAAGAGCTAAAATCAGTGAGTTTTTCCGACTTCATGCGGCTCGGTATTTTCATCATGACAATCACAGCTACAAAGATGAGTTTTGTGATTATTCATACAATCAATACACTCAAAGTGTTTTCTGGCCTCACATGATGCACAAATCATATTACAAACTGTAAGACACAGATGAATTTGAATTTTTTCTATTTTGATGAGTGATTCAGTATTCCACCTCGCTTCGTCTAAGAAGTTCGCCAGTTAATTCAACATACCCTTGTGGATCAAGTTCCTTTGCAAACCCTTTATCGATATTTATCAAATAGACGGAATGCAGATGGGCATTTAGAATATCATCACACTGTACAGATGGATTCTTGTAATAACGATCACATAGTTTTTTGATTTTAATGACATCATCTTTATTACGTGCAGCTGGTGGCAGCAAGAAAATTTTGGAGATGGGCAGGATTCCGACAACAGGTGTTGCCAAGGAAAATTTTGAACAGTGTTTACTATATCTGGCAATTTTGCTCATTATCCTAGCTGAAAAATAATCAATGGTATCCATAGCATGTTCTGGAGGGGTAAAGCCAGTTTCGATCTCAATGATGGTGTTACCACCGCCTTTTTTTGCATAGATATCGCAAACCAGGATATCTGAAATGTTTTTTTCAACCTCTACAGAATACCCTCTGGAAATCAGATTGTTTGCACAGATTAGTTCCAGAACTGAATGGTTAATTTTAACAAGGTTTTTTTTATACATGCCAATTAATTGCTGCCTTACATGGTTTAGTTTTAGAAGATCATTTTCTGTCAGATGTTCTGAGAGTTTTTTGGTCATATCATTTACGTCGTTACTGAATTTTTCCAAATCCATGATTCATGATAAGGTGATTTCGGTAGTTTAAGAATTAATTGGGGCTTCAAATTTGACTACGTAAAGACGCCAGTTGCTCAAAGAAAATTGAAAAATAGCAAACTTTTATTCATACTTTGCCTTATCTTCTCAAATAGCAAAGATATCACGTGTACAGAATCAGCGTGATGCCAATAGGATTATTCTTATTTTTGGTGCTGTTTTCGTTCGTCCAAACTTCCGAATCCACATTGTTTGACTTGGTAATAGATGCAAGTATGCAAGAGGAGTCAATTTATTCTGGAGAGTCAGTGGTAGTTACAGGCAAGGTGGTCAACCAGGCATATGAGACATATCCAGGAATAGAGGTGGTCATAAAAGCAGGATCTGAAACAACCAAAACTTTTACAGACACGGAGGGAATTTTCAGAGGAGAGATCAGTGATTTCAGAGGAGTTCCAGGGACATATACCGTCGACATTGTCGCATCAGGGTACGGAATAACAGGAATGCACAGTACCGAATTTCAATTAAAGGGAGAACCATCACGGATCATAGCACTGCAGCAAAAATTAACCACGGACGAGGCCATAAATTATCTTAGCTCTGATGAGAGCGATTTTGAGAAAAATCCAATAGGCCAAATATTATTCAAACACTATCACGGATTATTAAGGGAGCTGCTCATCGAACAGAGAGATTCAGCAAAACCAAACGCAGAGCAGGTTTTTCTGGAACAGCAGAGACTAATTTCTGAGAACCTAAGGAACCAGGCAATAGATGAATTCAATCCTGATTCAGGGGTTTTTGACGGATACAGGTACGACGATTACATTTACAATCTTAATCCAGAAATCAAAGATGTGATTCAAAATCAGTTAAACTACACAAAAAATGCGTTTGAAGATGCACAAAAAATTCGAGACGAGATCATTGCAAATGGCGGGACTTTTGAGGAAGCCAGAAAAGCGTACCTAGATAGAATTTCAATGCCGAAAGAGCTGCTTGAGAAATTTAATGAAGAGCAGATAGAACAGATTAAAGAAAAACAAAAAACGAATCAATAATCAGAAAATCTGTGTGATTCATGATAGTCACACACGTGTTCGAAATGC
>JAGQHE010000082.1 GCA_020431995.1 Candidatus Nitrosopumilus sp. | reverse complement strand
TGTGTGCTGTGGCATCGGTATGAGATTCAAGGCAAATTAATCCTGAGACAAAAACATTAGAAATAACATTGCATGCGAGCAAAAATAATGTATAAACAGAACAATACAGATTCATAATTGATGAGATAATTCCAGACGATATCTTGTGGACTGTAGTTCTAGCATCAGATTAGGATTAGAAAAATGAGAATTTTGCTTATCATCTCAGCATTGCTTGTATTTGGCTTTATTCAGGCACATGCAGTAGTCAAATTTTTAATTTAAAAATTAACAATCCCAAGGATCCCGATGTATTGGCATCAACTCGCATTTGCAATTCTCTCTTTTGCCGCATTTAGGACAGTTACAGTCACATAGTAACAATGATGAGCTACATCCAATGCACTTTGTGTATTCTGCATAATCTTCTCTCATCAAGTATAATTGATTCAAACTAGAAATTAAAGTGAACAGTATTTTTATTAAAATTCATTTAAATTTCTTTATATATACTTAAAATATGTATATCATCATTTGGAATCAACTAAAATATGATTTTCTCTAAATTACGCTATGCTGATAATGATTAAAGGAGTTTTGACATCGTTATGAAAAAGGCATTTGTGCTGATCAGCTGTGATTTAGGAAAAGAGAGACATCCTAACTGTACTACGAGCTATGAACCAAATAAAGGAGGCACATCGAACGTGAGGGCATATGACATCGTAGCGGAAGTAAACTCAGACAATGCCGAATCATTACGCGAAACCATCACATTGAATATTCGCAAGTTGCCACTGAGGGCAACCCTTAGCCTTGTGGCGACAGAGGTGCAAAGCTAGAAGAGATGTCACAAGCCTTTGTTCTAACAAACTGCGAATCAGGTGCCGAGATACAAGTTGTTTCAGATTTAAAAGCAATTGATGGTGTTAAAAAAGTCTACTGGATATTCGGCATCTATTATATTGTGGTAAATTTGGAATGCGGCAAATTTGAAGAACTAAGACAAACAATCGTTTTGAGAATTAACAATGAATGTTCAACAAAGACTTTGATAGGAATAGACGGCAGTGTTAGGTGAGTCACCATGGTAAAACTAAGATGCGGTGATTATGGATTTGAGTGTGATTTTGAAGTTGATGGTGGTGAAGATTATGTTGTGGAGCAATTTATGCAGCATAGTTATGGAGAACACGGGATAGACTATAGAAAAGAGGTCGTGAGGCAATTTATATTGAGAAAATACCACAGCTAGTTTTTTTACTTTATCACATATTCTAACATATCTAAGTTTAAATCCAATCTCATATTTTTATGAAGATTCCCCGTATCTAATTATTACTGCATTTTATACACATTATATCCATGGTTTTACTAGTAATCATTGGAAATAGTTTAAGATTTGAATTTTGTTCACTATTTTATATTCTTATTACAATACACCCATAGAATCTGTTGGTTTGATATCTTTTCTTTCTTGTCTCTGCTGCAACTACTTACTAGCCAATTATTCTAACAACAGATACGATTCTATTTGTAATTTATTGGCATATTGGACATTATTCAAATACTAATGAGGATTCGAATGATCATTTTGTGACTAGTTGTGAATGATCATAGTTTAACCCTGGTTATTCTATACTTTTCCTTTGCTCATTCTTCCAATATTTTTCCAACACTTTCAGAACTTCAGAATATACCTTGAATTGTTCGGCAGTCGTGTTTTCCCAGAATGCTTGCCACTCTTGTATTGGTTTTTTTGCCAAGTCAAAGTTAGATTTTCGTATTGCTTGTGACCAGTATTCCAAGAATTGCTCCATCTGAATTTCTGTACCTTGTTTGATGGTATTTCTCCATGTCTTTTCAATCATTTTTGAAATCTCAGCATTGGATTCTAATACTTTTTTCCAGATTAGTGGATAGTTTAGTGGTGAATCGACGTAATTTTTATGCCAAAACTTAAAGCTGTCTTTCAGAGCATGAATCAAATCAGCGCTTGACTGAGATATTTTGTCTTGTGGTAAATTTTCGTTTTTTTCCAGAACTAGTCACTCTACTAGGTCGTTTTTTTCTAATAAATGTTACATACTAAATCTTCATAGTATGAAATTCTAGGCATGTTTTGAATTTTTTTTGAGACAAATCGGACCCCAGACGATGTAGAATAGATAAAGGGTTCAATCTTTTATGAACTTTGAATAAAGATTAACTTAAAGTACTTTAGATAAAATCAGGATTATCATTGTGATTAAAGACAATCCAAAAGAACTTATTCCAAAATTTTTTAACAGTACAGCCAATTCATATGACAGTATAGTAAATTGGACTACTTTCGGAAAAGATAGTTATTGGAAAAATAAAATTCTGGAACAATTATCCACTGAAAAATCGGTGTTAGATCTTGCCTGCGGTACCGGTATTCTTACAAAACAGATCGCAGAAAAGATTCCCCACGCAAAAATCACAGGTGTAGATGTCACTAAAAACTATCTTGAAAAGGCAAAAGAAAAACTAAAATCATATCAAAAAATTTCTTTTGTAAACCAAGATGCTGAAAACCTCAATCTAGGAAAAAAGTTTGACTGTATTACTGCATCATACTTGCCAAAATACTGCACACCCGACGTTCTTGTCAGAAAGTGCCTTGAACATATTAATGAAGGCGGAAAAATAATTTTACATGATTTTACATATCCAAAAAATAAATCAATACAAAAATTCTGGAATTTTTATTTCAAAGGACTTTATTTGGCAGGATTTTTTATGCCTAATTGGAAACAGGTCTTTGTAGATTTACCTCATCTGATAAGAACCACGAATTGGGTTAAAGATTATGAAGATGCCATGATGGATTATGGACTAAAAATACGCACACAAAATTTGACATGTGGTACTTCATCCATTATTGTCGGAACCAAGATTTCCTAACCTTATTTCTTCAAATATGGTAAACCAAATCATCCCATTATGAATTATTTCATATTCTCTTGATGCTTTACTTTCCTCAGGATTATAAGTCATTGACATAATTTTTCTAGTAGCTTTGATGCCATTTACATTAAGGATGGTCCCAATACCGCGCTTTTTCTTCAGAAGATCATCCAGGATAAAATCAGGCAATACGGCAGAGTCAAATTGTACATTAGCTTTGATAATTTGAAATCCTTGCGCAGTAATTGAAACTTTTCTCACAAATTGATTAGGGGCAACAGTATTCTGTTCTACAACTTTTAGTTTTATATTGCAATTTAGATTCTCACCAAGAATAGCAACTACCTGTCCTACAGGGGCATACAAGATTTTATTTAATAAGACTTCTGAAGGCATATTCATCATTAATCCATCTCATTCATTTGAATTAAAGATGCCTTAAAGCAAAAAAGAGGATTGTACAGGACATCACAGCAGAACTTACCGTTTTTAGAATTAACTCTTTTTTATAATATGTTTTATAACCTGCTTTTTCTTTTTTTAATTCCTTATACTTTCTAGACGTAATGATCAGGATATAACTTGCCAGACCAGCAATTGCAGAAAACATCATGGTTTCAACAGATATGGAATTTGATTGAATTGCAGATCCTGCAAAAACAGGTAAAACTCCCCAAGAAATTACAAATGATAAATTGTTGTGAAATTTACCATGAAATAATTCAAGATTATACGCAAAAAGGAAAAACCCTTCCAACATCCCTATTGGAATCAGCAACCAAGAATCTAAAAACGCATAATACAATCCAATAGAAAATGATATGATCAACGAAATTATTGATGCCGTCCAAAGCTTTAAGTGAGATAATTCACCCCAAGGTCTTTTCTTACTTCCTAAGGCATCAAGACAATGTGCAGATATCCCTATTGCAAAAAAATAGAGTAAACCAATTGATGCTAGCCTCTCAAGGGTGAAGTCTACAGAAAGAGAACCCCATACTGCAAATGACGCCACCATTCCAGTGTAGGGTAGAAATAAAATTCCTATTGATAATTTAAAATTTCGAGTGCCAAATTTTGGGACAAACCATTCAGATAATCTGTCTTCTGACATTATTTACTAATGACAATCATGCATTAAATAATTTAAACCAAAATTAGGCTCACATCCATCTGATCCTCTTTCATTCTCAAAATTGCGGTTGAATCCCTGTGAAATTAAATTCAGTTATAGAATCAAACAAAAATAGGCCCTCACGACAAGGATTGCACCTCTAATACGATTTATTCAGCATAATTATTTTCTGTGTAAAATAGAACACTTCTCCATTTGTAATTATTTCTTGAAATTTCTCATTAATTTGAACATCTTTCTAAAATTCCGAAAAACTACCTGATGTTGAATTTTACCTGTGCTTTATTCTGAATGATTTTTTTGCAGTTCTGTGAAAAATGAGCCTAAATTCGGTTAAACATGACCTCGCGTAGGGCCTTGTTGTTTGATCTGATCTTCATTTGCTTGTTGCAACAGGGGCAACGTAATCCGTCTGCCTTCATGAACACCTCACAATACGAGCAGAATTTCTGCCCATCTTCATACCTTGATTTGTCTCTCTGTGCAGGCTTTTTTGCCTTGAGTCT
>JAGQHE010000081.1 GCA_020431995.1 Candidatus Nitrosopumilus sp. | reverse complement strand
GCAACAAAGGCCAAAGCAACAAAGGTCAAAGCAACAAAGGTCACAGAAATTTAGTTGATTCCGAATTGAAAGTTCCAATTTGTTTCCGTTCGGATCGTGTTTTCTAAAGCATAATTGATGGCTTTTGTCCCAAAGTTGGACCCATTCCATTTTGCTGACCTCTAAAACGTTCTTGCAACGCTACGGTTTTTCTTTTGGCTCTTGATTGTCTGTGAAAATAATTGATATGCATACAACATTTTTTGGCAATTTCGTTACGACAAAAGATGTGACTAGTTTGTTCGTTTATTACTTCTTTCTCTTTTTAATGTCTGATTTCGGTGGATTAAGTGACCAGAAAAATAACGCAAAACAAATCGGGATCATAATCAACACAGCTGCCACGACAGATATGGTGTAAAACATAGGATCTAGTCCTGGAACAAATGGGCCTGGAAATACGGCATATAGCCACAAGAATGCAACAAACCCCAAGACAACTTTGTTTTTTTTTACTACTTTCTTCCATCCTAGCCTCTGCTTTGAAATATAACACTCCTTGCATCTTGTTCTATCATCAGTCATGCATGATGTGCAGCAATCCTTCTCGCAAAAATAGCATATTCTGTCACCAAATGATGATCCGCAGTAATCACATTTGAACACTGATCTGAGTCGACCTTGTTGGATTTATCTTTTTTTCAAAAATTATCAATTTTTATTAATTACATATTTTAGTAGTGCATATGGCAGATTGCTGTATCTGTAAATTGGTTCCTGGCACTCTAAAAATTAAAGACGGTAATCCAAAATACATTGGAAAACCAATCTGTAAAGAGTGTGAAGGACATCGTAAATTACTCAAAGAAACAAAGTAGCTTTAGTCTTTTACCTTGTTCTTTGCAGCCCAGTTTTCGTACATTTTGATTAGTTCGTCAACATCTGCACCATCTTCTGAATATGTGACTATCACTCCGAATGTCCCCTTCGTGTCATGTCCTCTTGCAAAATACCCCCAGTACGTGTCTGGCAGTTTTGCAAAGCTGTTCGAATCATGTGATACCCCAATCAGATTGTTCCCTATTACCTCGACTACTTTTTTTGCATCTGCCTGCTCTATCATGGCATTGTAGAATTTTGACACAATAAAAATCTGAATGATTTCTGTTTAATCTAAAAATGGGTTGTCAATAATTCCGATTGCTAGCATGGCCATCATTGACACCGCAATACTGGCTCCTGTTAAAATCCCAATCAATACCAAAGCATCTTTTTTGTCCATCGCATCCACTGTTATGGGCTGAGTCTGTCTGGATCTCGTGGATACAAGACAACTTCGCGAACGTTGTCAATTCCAATAAGCGTAGTCATCAATCTGTCCAGGCCCATCCCCCATCCGGAATGTGGTGGCATTCCCCAATCAAATGTCTTGAGATGATCTGCAAACTGGGCTGGATTGAGTCCTTGTTCTGCCAGTCTGCTTCTCAGGGTTTCAGGGTTGTGCAATCTGGTTCCGCCTGACGCCAATTCCAAATACCCGTATTGCAAATCAAACGAACGTGACAGTGTCTTATCCTCATCTTTTTCCCTGATGTAAAATGGCTTTAGCTTCATTGGCCAATCAATCAGAAAGAAAAATCCAGGATGATTCTTACCAATTATCCTCAAGTGTGAATCCAGCAAATCATCCCCCACATCTATTTTTTCTCCCTCCTCTTTCAATTCGTCAATGCATTGTGTGTATGTTATTCTCTCAAATGGCGATGATGGAACTTTGATTTCATGCTCAATTGCTTCTTGCTCTTTTTTGCAACTCTTTGATGTGGCTTTGTATACTTCTAAGACTAATGATTCCAAAACATTCATGACGTCGCTGTAATCCATAAATGCCGCCTCGATATCTATGCTTGTAAACTCACTAAGATGCCGTCCTGTATGGGAGTGCTCTGCTCTGTAAAAATTTGAAATCTCAAACACTCGCTCAAGCCCAATTGTCATTTGCTCTTTGTATAATTGTGGGCTTTGTGCAAGGTATGCCGTCTTTCCAAAATAATCCAGTGAAAACAAATCTGCTCCGCCTTCACTTGCACTACCAATAATTTTTGGTGTTGTAATCTCGATGAATTTTTTCTCTGCCAATGTTTTACGTAATGATTGCAATACATGATGTCTCAACTTGAATATTGATGCGGTTTTCTGATTTCTCATATCTAGCGCACGATGGTTGAGTCTTGTGTCGATGTTACTTTCCAGTCTTCCAATTGGGTCTACTGGCAATGGGTGAACCGCTTTTCCTAGAATTTCGATCTCATCGGCCTTGATCTCAAATGCAAAGTCCCGAGCTTTGGTCTCTTGGACTGTTCCTTTAATGCTGACAACACTCTGACGATTAATCTCAGGCAAGTTATCGTTTAGATCTCCTTTTACTATGATCTGAGAGATTCCTGACACGTCACGAAGTGTGATGAATGACATCTTTCCTAGTTTTCGAAGATCTTCAATCCATCCTCCAAGTACTACTTGCTTCCCAATTAGTTCGGTAGTTAGCTCAGATATGTCATGAGTTTTTACAAAGACCATTGTTATCTTTTATCCTCAAACTCTATCTCAATGTCAAGGTTTCGGGCATCTTTTACAATTTGTATCACTTTCTGTGTGTCTATTGGGAATCTTGGGGTCCATTTTCCAGATACTACTGCTTTTGTCTTTTGTATCCCGCCTGGAGCCCATACTGCATTGATTGACAATATTTTGGTTGGGAAGAACAGATCCTCAATGAACCGTTTATCTGTCTCATCTGCCTCAACAAGCCAGATCTTTCCATTGAATTGACTTTGAAATTGTCTGTACAGTGTACGACTTTGTCTTATTTTCATGATGTCGTTTTTTGCCAATGA
>JAGQHE010000080.1:6171-14508 GCA_020431995.1 Candidatus Nitrosopumilus sp. | reverse complement strand
GATGCAGGAACTGTCTTGATCTCTTTTGCCAAATCTGTAAACTTTACTGGGATGAATGACATGCCTGCCTTCTGCATTCTCTTTGCAGTTTCTTGTTTTACACATGCAGCAAATCCGTTTGTTCTGATTATAAGCTCCAAACCCTCTCTGCATATCACGTCCTCTGCTGATACCCCACGCTCCATCTGTTTTCTTGGAGACTCTATATCGCCATTTGCTGCAGATCCTGATGTTAGAATCATAATTGAAAAAATAACTAGTAAAATACTGCTGATCTTATTGCTCATCAATACCATCTGGAACTAATTTGTTAAAAAGCGTTGAGAACAATTCATTCCAATAACCACCATTGAGAATCTGCAATTTCAATATATTTATCAAATGCTAACCCTTGTTGTTTGATCCGTATCCTTGTGGCCATGTTCTTGCTTTTGGGTATGTCTGCATCCAGCGTTGCATTTGCAGAGCACGTATTTGGTCCTAATGCATTTGCACAATACCTTGACATTTCCCAATTGGAATCTGATAAAGTTACCCTGACTTTTGATGACAAGCAATATGATCTCTATTATGGGTATCATGGAAGTCTGGATGCTCTTGGATCTGATGCTATCTTTCCAACACTGTCTACTATGAAAATAAACGAGGAAAAAAAGTCGCTAGAAATTACAATGGCGGATGTTCCTGAAAAGACTGATTTTTGGGTAAGGATGCCTGATGCGGTGATTTCTGCTGAAAATGAAAACTATGTTGTTCTAGTTGATGGGGTGGATACTGGGTATGACCTGATGAAATTCCCAAATGACCACGTAATTGGATTCTTTATCACAGAAGATACCAAGAATATTGAAATCATAGGCACAAGTGTCATTCCAGAGTTTGGAACCATTACTATCGTGATCCTCGGTGCTTCATTGCTGGGAATGATTTGCTATTCACGCAGATCATCTGGAATTATGTTAACTAGAATTAATTAAGTGATGGTTTCTAGTATCATTGTTTGAAACGAATAGCCTTGCTTGGATGTGGTGCAATTGGAACCCAGATTGCACTTTCTATTGACTCTGGTAAAATTCCTGGAATTCTCACTCATGTATATGACAACTCCAAAGATGCCGCAAACACTCTTGTCTCAAAACTGGATGCCAAACCTGAGATAGTTGAAAACTCCCATCTGCTGTCATCCCATTCTGTTGATATTGTTGTAGAGGCCGCCTCCCAAGATGCCGTAAAAGATGTCGGATTAAGCGTCTTACAAAATAAGCGCGACCTGATGATAATGAGCGTTGGCGCATTACTTGATGAATCTGTATATGACATTTTGTCTGACGCGTGCAGTCATTTTAAAAGGACAATCTATCTTCCTTCTGGCGCAATTGCTGGATTGGATGGAATCAAATCCATAAGACATGAACTGGAATCATTATCGATAACCACAACAAAGCATCCGCATTCCTTTAAAGGTGCAAAGTTTTTTGAAACATCACAAATTAATCCGGACGCAATTGATTCACCTACCATGATCTTTGAAGGCACTGCAAAAGAAGCGGTTCGATTGTTTCCTGCCAACATCAATGTTGCGGCACTGCTATCTCTGTCTGGGCTTGGAAGCGATAAAACGAATGTCAAAATTGTGGCAGATCCGAACACTGACAAAAACACACATCACATTGAAGCTACAGGCAAATTCGGAAAGATGACTTTTACTATTGAAAATATACCTGATGCCAATAATCCAAAAACAAGCAGATTGGCAATTCTATCTGCAATTGAAACTTTGAGGCAATACTGCTCAGATGATATTCAGATTGGTACGTAATATGGCAATAATTGCCACATTTGCTGGTTTTTTAGAGAATTCAAGACTATTTCCCATTCTTTAAATTCGTTCCAAATCAAACTTGTACGGCTTATGCTAGTACAACAATCATCAGCGCTCAAAGATGAGATAATGAGACTGAAAAAAGAGAAAGACGTGGTGATACTGGCTCACAACTATCAAATTCCGGATGTTCAAGATGTTGCCGACTTCACTGGCGATTCCTTGGGTCTCTCAAGACAAGCGGCCACAGTTAGCCAAAAAACGATTCTGTTCTGTGGTGTAAATTTCATGGCAGAAACTGCCGCAATAATCAGTCCTGACAAAAAAGTGTTGATCCCTGATCTGGAGGCTGGATGCTCATTGTCCGATTCTATTACAGTTGGTGAGCTAAGGGATTGGAAGAAAAAATATCCTGGAGCAATTGCTGTTGGTTATGTAAACACAACTGCAGAGATTAAAGCGGAACTTGATTACTGTTGCACCTCATCAAATGCAGTAAATGTTGTGAAGGCAATACCTTGTGACAAAGAAATTCTGTTCTTGCCTGATATGTTTCTTGGTTCCTATGTCGCAAAGATGACCGGCAGAAAAAACATGCATATCTGGGCAGGCGAATGCCATGTTCATGCAGGAATAAGACCAGAAGATGTTCAAGAAAAATTAAACTCTCTAAAAGACGCTGAATTTGTAATTCATCCCGAGTGCAGCTGCACTACTCCAATGATGTATGATGTAGCCGATGGTAGTTATGACAAGAACAGAGTGTCGATTCTTTCAACTGAAGGAATGCTTAACCACGTTCATGAATCACAGTCAAATAACTTCGTTGTTGCAACTGAAACTGGCATACTGTACAAAATGAGGCAACAAAATCCTGGGAAAGTATTCATTCCTGCATCTGATAAAGCAGAATGTCAGTATATGAAAATGATCACACTTGAAAAAGTGTACGATGCGCTAGTCCACGAAAAAAATGTGATTACCGTTCCAAAAGAAATTGCTGATAAGGCACGTCTGGCAATTGACAGGATGCTTGAAATCAGTTAGATTATTCTGTCATGGTTGGACTATTCTCTGGGGTTTCCAAAGATCCTCAAAAGAAAAAAAATGTCAAGAAATTAAAAGAGGTCAGAAATCTAGTCAGAGAGAAAAAATATGATGAGGCACTAAAAGTAGGCATTGAATGCCTACAGGAAGTTCCGCACAATCATGATATTTTGTTCACTGTGGGCGGAATTTATTATATGAAAAACAAATATTCTACGGCTGTCTCTTACTGCGATAAAATCTTGGATATTGCCACATATGACGTGCCTGCCTTGCTTTTGAAGGCATACTCTCACCAGAAGTTAGGTGAGAATAAACGAGCAATTCAGTGCTGTGAGAAAATCAAAGAAATTGATCCTAAAAACAAGGCTGTATCTGAGCTTATGATGCAACTAAGCTCTTGACTTTAATAGGTTTAAGTTTGCACTAGGTGAATAACCTTATGGGCAGTTTAGTCGATTTCAACATTGAACAATCCTCGTCGTCTAACATGAGTAATATTATGTGGACAAAAAAAAGTCCTGCTGATAAAAAACCAAAAAGTAAAAAGAAAACAAAAATGCCTCCTTCTAATATAATATATGCCGAGGCCGATGCAGCCCTTCTGCTAAGAGGGTCTTCATAGTTGAATATTCTGATAAACCCAAAAATAAAATGAAGAAAATATCTAAAAAAGCCCAAAATGCATCTGCGTCAAACTGTACTATCAAACATGGATTCAAAAGACCTGGACGATGATCTGAAACCACTCAGACTTTTCGACATGTTAAATTACTAGAATTATCTTACTGATGGTGTGGCAGCTGGTAAAACTAGAAAAACTGATTCTGAAAAGTTAGAAAAATTGCAAAAGGATGAAAAGACAAGAAATGATGCTAGACGCAAGGCTCAGAAGAAAGGCGTAAGTATATCTACTGATAAACCAAAACTCAAGAATTCAAAACTCGCAAAACCTCCACGAAAAAGCCCTAAAAAGCGAGTTTCAGTTAGGTAAGCCCTCTTCTGAATGTTACACTTGTTTTGGACAGTGTAGGTTTTTCTTTCCGTATGTCATTACACAACTAGGTTTTGCCTACAAACCTTGTAACGGCAAATCTAGGCCAAAACTCTGTGATATAAACAATATGAATAATATTATCTTGACTTTTGTCATGACTGTTTAAAATATCTGGTTGTTCTGGATGCCTATTTCTGCCTCATCAAAAATTTTAGGGATACCTTGATGACACATAGCGGAACCACTTGATTTGGCTTTTGTCTGTCTACCTCGTCCTTTTTTGACGTCCCTCTATTTCTTTTTCAGTATTTATGACAAATTTTTAAAAATATCGATTCATTAATCTTTAGATTCTAAACCACAATAAACTTAAGTTCATAATCCTTGCAGTAAACTCGTAACTTGGATTTTGAAAAAGATTCGGAAGCGCTAGAAAAAGCCCTATCGGAGACAGATCATAGAATCAAAAAACTAGAAGAGCACAAATCCTCTGCAAGCAAACATCTTGGAGACAGTACAGACAACAATGTAATTGCAGAAACTCTTAGACGGCTAGAATGCAACTTAGCCAACTTACATAAAAAACGTGCATTAATAATGAAAGAATTAGAAAGTTAGATTTTAATCGCCGTTATATTTCCGTGCTTTTAATTTCAAAAACTACATCTCTAGACTCATGTCGATTCCTCTTACTGCGTTTGTGATGCTGCCCACAGAAATAATGTCGACTCCGGTTTTTCCATATTTTGAAATGTTCCTGGAATTGATTCCTCCTGATGCCTCCAACATTACCTTGTTTCGCAATTTTTGATTTCTGAGAACCTGGATCGTTCTTCTAATTTGTTCTGGAGTGAAATTGTCTAGCATTATTATTGTTGCACCTTCCTTTGCAGCAAGAACTGCATCTGAAGTATTCTCGACCTCAACTTCAAATCTTTTGTATTTTTTCTTTGCTTTTTTAATTAATGATGGCAACGAGCCTCCTATTGCAATATGGTTGTCCTTTATCATCACCATCTCGTCTAGCCTTAGCCGGTGCTTTTCACCTCCGCCCATCTCCACTGCTTCCTTGTCAAAGTATCTTAATCCTGGGGCCGTCTTTCTTGTAGCATATAGTTTTGTTTTACTTGGAATCATTTTAACCATCTCGTTTGTCTGGGTTGCAATCCCGCTCATTCTTGTAAGTAAATTTAATGCCGTTCTCTCGCATGTGAGAATTTTTCTTGCATCTCCTGTGATTGTCATTAATGTTTCGTTTTTCTTTATTTTGGAACCGTCTTTTTTTAGAATGATGCACTTGCATCCCTTTAGCTTGAAAATTTCTTTTGCATAAGATGCGCCTCCCACAATTGCATTCTCTCTTGAGATGATTCTGGCAGTTATCTTCTTCTTTGATAAAAGAGCACTTGTGATATCTCCTTTGCCAACATCCTCTGCAAGAAATCTCAATAATTGTTTTTTTGAATTAAATGTCAACGCATCATCAAATGTTAAAACATGATTTTAAAGATTTTAGAAGTTTTCTATGTGACCTTGATTGCATATTTCCCTTTCTTTGTGATTCCCAGTGTCTTTGAGATTTCAGAGTTTGTTGGATCAACTACAAGTACAACTCCGTTCCAATCTGGTGTTAGATCAGATGATTTACAATTTGGACATACTTTAAGAGTTGTTACGTGTTTGCATTTGCGGCATGCCATCTCTCGCGCCATTTTAACTTGCCTCTATTTTTTCTTTCTTTGCTGGTTCATCTTTACCGCCACCAGCTTTCTTTATTTCTTCTTTAATCCAATCCTCTGCACCGAGGAATGGCTGCCTGCATGTGATTCCAATCTTGCCCATTGCAGCTGCCTTGCCTAACGAAACTGCAGTAATTCTTGCCCGTAGTGTTGAACCCACTTTGAGCGTTCTTCCACTTTGATTAGCTAAAATCATTCCAGATTTTACATCACTTTTGAGATAATCATCCATCACTTGTGACAAGTGAAGCAATGCATCAGTAGGGCCAATTCTTACAAATGCTCCAAAGTCCGTAATGTCTACAATCTCGCCCTGAACAATTTCTTGTAATTTTGGATAAAATGTCAGTGCTTCAAATTCAACCTTGTGGAATGTTCCGCCATCGCCTGCAATCATCTTTCCCATTTCGTCAACTTTGGCATCTAAAATCATGATGATGTATCCCAAATCTGCATTAATCATACTCTCGTACTTTTCTTTGAGGATGTTTACTGCAGCCTTCTTGAGTGTGGTTCCAAATAAACTTGGAGGAATCCTTACGACATCAACTAGGGTGGATATAGAAAACAAATGTACTGTTTTTCTCGAATTTCAATTTATGAATGTTTAGGTGATTTAGGCTTGGATTTTCAAAGATTCTGCTATTTTTGCAAATAAATGCCGGCTTCTTTTCATATCTGACTTATGTTTAAATAATGTAGAGTGACTTTTTGACGCAATGGTGGGAATAGATCAGGTTCTTGAAAAACTTAGCACTGTAATTGATCCTGATTTGAAAAAAGATATCGTATCCATGGGCATGATAAAAGATCTGGAACTTAATGACGGTAACCTAAAATTTACTTTAGAATTGACGACCCCCGCATGTCCTTTTAATGTGGAAATTGAGGATGATGTCAGAAAAGTAATCGGTGAAATCACTGATCTGAAAAATTTTGATATGAAAGTAACTGCCAAAGTTATGGAGGGCCGTTCGCTTGAAGCAGACACTGGAATGGCATCTGTTAAAAACATCATCGGCGTTGCAAGCGGAAAGGGCGGTGTTGGAAAATCCACTGTATCGTTGAACTTGGCATTGGCATTAGCTCAAACAGGAGCTAAAGTTGGATTACTTGATGCTGATATCTATGGTCCTAGCATCCCACTGATGTTGGGGATGAAGGATGGCTTTATGGAAGTTGAAGACAACAAACTTCAGCCTGCAGAGTCCCACGGATTGAAAGTGGTCTCTTTTGGTTTTTTTGCAGATCAATCAAATCAAGCAGCAATTTATCGTGGTCCAATCATATCTGGAATCTTGAAACAATTTCTAGTTGACACTAACTGGTCTGATTTAGATTATCTTATTGTAGACTTGCCTCCTGGAACTGGTGACATACCATTGACCCTTGCACAAACAATCCCTATCACTGGAATTCTTGTCGTTACAACTCCTCAAGATGTTGCAAGTAATGTTGCGGTAAAAGCGGTCTCAATGTTTGAAAAATTAAATGTTCCTATTATCGGAGTCATTGAAAACATGAGCCACTTTGTATGTCCAAACTGTGATGAGAAGCATTACATATTTGGTGAAGGCGGCGCAAAGAAAATTAGTGAGCAATTCAACATGCCTTTCTTAGGAGAAATACCTCTAAACTCTGGAATCATGGCAGGCTCTGATTTGGGTAAGCCAATTATGATTACAAATCCTGATTCACCAAGTGCAATCGCGTTTAGAAAAAGTGCAAAAAATATTGCGGCACAATGCAGTATACTTGCAGCAAAACTGCAAGATGAAATGACATCTGAAAGTCCTGAACCTACGCCGGAACCCATTAATTAGTTGCGATTCCTGTGAAACTACCTGATTCTATTAGGGACAAATTTAAATCTCCATTAGGCTTGCTCTTGCCTGAAAGTCGTGCGGATAAAAAAAACATTGAAAAGTTTCTTTCAGAAAAATCATACATAATTACAGTTGGTGACAGAACAACTGAGAAAATGATTGATTTTGGTTTAATTCCATCCTTGCAAATTGTTGATGGTCATGAAAAAAGAGAAAAAAGGGAACCGCCGTCAAAACTAATGCGCACCACCAAACTAACTACTAGCAATCCTGCTGCAGAAATCACTCAAAAAAGTATTGATGTGATAAAACAGGCCTTTACAATGCAGCCTCCAATCCAATTGATTGTTGATGGTGAGGAGGATCTTCTAATACTTCCTGTTTGTATTTATGCTCCTGAAAATGCAGTTGCTTTGTACGGCCAACCTAATGAAGGGTTAGTGATAGTCAAGATTACCCCTGAAATTAGAAATAAAGCACAAAGACTAGTTGATTTAATGGAATAATTGGGGTATGATGAGACGGTGGCTGTATGAACTGTGATTATCCTACTATGATTTCTGACCCTATTAATCCATAATTTGAAGAATGAAAATACACCAAATTTCTTACAACTGTTGACATTTCAAGATAAACACACATTGTTCTAAAATGAATTATGAAACTTGATCCTGAACTAAGATTACAGATATTGGAAAAAATTGGAATCTATTCAAGTCGTTTCTCTATCTTAGAGCCTCAAATTCTATTGTCTACCAAAGAAGTTCTAGACGTTCCAAAAGAGATGACTGAGGGTAGGCGTACATCCGCATACAAGTATTATGGCGTTTCATACCTGCAACATAATCTTGTTTTCATCAATGTGAGGAAGATCCCTGATGAGAAAACTTTGGAAAACACGATTGT
>JAGQHE010000080.1:0-6084 GCA_020431995.1 Candidatus Nitrosopumilus sp. | reverse complement strand
CCTTACCGGAAAAGAAGCAAAACTTCTGCTATCTAGTCTTCTACAATTAGTGTCATGTCTAACTCGTCAATCTGGGACTGAATCGCTTTTTTCAAAGTTTCATTATGCGTATTGCAGAATTTGAAATAATTATCTGCCGTTTGGAAACATCCGCAAACCCATTTAGTTTTCTTGTCTCCCTCAACCGTCCACTTTGAATACTTGTTTACAGACATATTGTTTCTGAAATCATCGATCTAAAAAACATGATCTTGTAGAAAAAGGAAAAAATGTTTAAGGACAGCCTTCCATTTTCTGGATAAAGTAGCCGTTCTCCTTAATTGCCTGCTCGACAGGTGCTGGTGCTCCTTGTGAATGGCAAAACTGACATTCGTTCTGAGTCATCTCTGCTTGGCTTTCACCAATTGATTTTAACCACTCTTTACCATATGCAATGGCTTTAGCGTGATCTTTTTCACCAGTTATCACATCAAAGTGCATGGTATGACCATCCGCTGCTTTGACATACGTATCGTACACGTGAATTTCCATATTATCAATCAAAAAAAGGGATATTTATTTCAAAATGATGCCAGATTTATTTGGTAAAAGATGTAATCCTCAAATTAATCTCAAAAATGCTTATCCGTTATAGGGCCAGAACCAGGGGTTTGACTACGTGATTAACTATGTTCATATGTAAATTTTTTCCTAAATTTTTTAATATATTTTAAGACTTTCAAAATATTCTTTAAATTCCATCACTGTCGATTTTTTCTATGATTCAATTAGTCATGTCTCGTAGTATGAGGAACGTCTTAATCTTCATAGGCATAGTTGCAATTGCAGCAGGATTAGTGTTCTTCCTCAAATGATCTAGCGTTTTGCACTGACTTGAATCTTAGTATGTCTTAAAATCTCTTTTTACTGCTGAATTGAGTCATGTTTCTGATCCACAAAAATCTGGTAACTGACGTCATAAAGAAAACATGATCTAATTTGCATCGTTAGATAGAGAATCAAAAATCCCTTGACGAACTTAACCTTGAAATTATAATGGTCTTAATTTTAAGAATTATGTGTAGTTGGACTAGAATTCGAACAAAGCCTGAAATGCAAATGAAAGAATGCTTTCAACGCCCAGTAATTACGTGATGACCAAGAAAAATCACCACATTATAACGGCTTAGTAAGATCTATTTTGGATTCCGAATCATTTCTAATGGTCTGGGATTCGCAACGGTTTTCTATCTCAAAGTTTGTGATAAATTATGAAATACACGGTTCAAATTAAAATCGCTAACTCGAGAAGCATCGCTCTGGAACTTGATGATACGTGCTCACCTAACACCGTAAATGATTTTCTAAAAAACTTGCCCTTTACAGTTGATCTGAATGTGTGGGGTGATGAAATCTACACATCAAAATCCCCGATATCGCAACCAGAAGAAAATGCAAAGTCAACTGTTGAACTTAATGATGTTGCATATTGGCCTACTGGCAAAGCAATATGCTTGTTTTATGGCTCTACACCTATTGGCAATCCTGGGGAAATCACTCCTGCATCGCCTGTCAATGTAATTGGAAAAATTGTCTCACCTGATAAAACCATTCTAAATGATGTTCATAGCGAACGCGCCACTTTTGTCTTGCAATCGTGAATCATTTCTCATCAATGAAAACTTCTGTTATCTCTGATTCAAGAACAAATGCTCTGAAATTCTTGCCTACTCCTGAATAAATGACCCATGCTACTGGGTTACTTTGCATGAATTTCATGTCCGTACTTGATGGGAATGCATCGGAATTGGGATGAGAATGGAAAATACCTATCACTGCTAGATGCTTTTCCTCTGCAATTTTGTATGCCTCGATTAGCTGATCATTTGAAATTGTAAAATTTACGGGAGATGCATCGATATTTTCTGTTAGAAATAACTCGGAAACTAGATTGTCTTTTCCAAATAATATGGCGCACGCCTCGTTCGGTTTCTGATTTTCTGAATGCGCTGCTAGTGTTCTTTTGTCTGACTCTGTTAATATGATCTTCTGCAAATCTATTCTACGTTAACTACGCCTACCATCCAGGGATGGAATATGCAAAAGTAATCGTAATTTCCTGCGTCAGTAAACGTGAATTTGTATGTGTCTCCAGTATTCATCATTTCTGAGTCAAATGTTCCGTCTCCTCCCGCATCGGGAGTACCGGAAGTCACAGTGTGTACTGTATTGTCAAGATTTTCCCATATAACTGTCGTACCGACTGCTGCGTCAACTGTTTGCGGGTCATAGTAAACTTTTCCATCTTCTGGAACTGCTGCACCGTTTGGAATTACAACTTTGGTTGGCTCCTTTGGCTCTTCAATGATCAAAGTTGCAACCATGTATGGATGTAAACTGCATACATATTCGTGTTCGCCGATTTCTAAATCAGCAGTATCCAATGTGAACACACCGCCGACATCAATTATGCTTGAATCAAATACTTCTCCAAACCCTTCTGAACTGGTTACTGTGTGCACAAGTGAATCTTCGTTCGTCCATTCAACTGTGTATCCTTGTGGGACTCTTGCAACATCAGGATCATAATCGGGATTTCCTTGCTTGGTGGAGTCTTTAAGAATTTTAATTGCAAATATTGGTCCTGCTGGCATACTCTCTGTGACTTCTTCAGTGGTCTCGACTTGCTGTGGTATCATGTATGTGTCAGGAGACACAAATCCAAACGCTACCCACATGATAATTCCAGTTGCTGCTGCAATTCCAACAATAGAACCGACTGGTTTTACTATGGTTGGGTGTTTCATTGCAAGATACGCAATTATAATTGACGGAAATGCAATTGCCATTAATATTCCTGCTAAGGTAATTGTATAGTTTGATGTGTTCATGGTTAAGGCAAAAGTTCCGAATCCTAATGCTATTGATAAAATCACCAAAGTTGTTGCTTTGGCTCTGTTACTGGTAGAAATGCCTCCGTCTAAGATGCCTGCTGATAAGAAAATCAATCCTACGAACATAGTGAGACCTGTCAAGGCATGCATTCCATCGATGAATGTGTGTGCGATACCTGCGTATGACAATGTAAGCCCAGCCAACCCTATGGCTGTTAATCCCATTCCCGGCATCATGAGGTCCCAATTACTCATTCAAAATAGCTGATTATTCTGAATACTTATTCCTTTTGCAATACTATGGATCTAGTGGACGAAGAAATTAAATGGCTTTGCCATTGGATAGAGTGAGATTGGGATTTAATGAAATATTGGAGATATCAAAACCCAGAATTGTCGTTCTTTTAGTGATTACTGCAGTCACTTCTATGTATGCTGCAAGCAAACTAGTTGCAGGTACGCCTGATCTAGAGTACCTAGATTATCTACATATTGTCATTGCAGGAGCACTGGCATCAGCTGGATCTAGCGCTCTCAATCACTATTATGATAAAGACATTGATCCAAAAATGACGAGAACAAGTAAAAGGCCGATTCCATCAGGACGAATAAAGTCATCTAGTGTTCTGTTATATGGCTTGGTTGTAAGCTGTATTTCTGTAATCTATGGCTCTTTTGCACTCAATTTAGTATCTGCTTTCTTTATCGCGGTTGGAATTTTCTCTTATGTTATAATTTACACGGTATGGCTAAAACGTAGGCATACTTCAAACATTGTGATTGGTGGAATTGCAGGAAGTGCTGCAGCGTGGGCTGGATGGGCAGCAGCTACTGGTGACATAAACTTGCTAGGATTCTTAGTGGGATTCCTAGTGTTTGTGTGGACCCCTTCACACTTTTGGTGTCTTGCAATGAAGATCAAAGATGAATATGCACAGGCAAGTGTTCCTATGTTACCTGTTGTGATTGGCATGCAGAAAACATCCAAATTCATTTTAGGAAACACGATTCTTCTAATTCCTTACTCTTTGATACTTTCGTTTATTCCAGATGGAATGGGAGCTGTTTATACTGCAATTGCTGTGATCTCTGGAGGGCTAATGCTTGTTTACCACTACAAATTAACAAAGAATCCAACGTCCGAATTTGCTTGGAAAGCATACAAAGTCACTGCTCCTTATCTTACAATAATTTTTGTTGCCGTTGCATTGGATGCAGCGTTTCACTACCCTCTATTCTGATAATTATTTTTCTAATCCTGGGAAGCTTGCTTCGTAATCTCTTTCAATCGCTTCTTTGTTTTGCTGCTCTACCTCATCATCCTCTTCTTCTTCTATGATTATCTCTATTCTACGCTCGTCTTTTGTGATCCACGAGACTCTGATGAGACCGAGAATCTCTAAATCCAAAAGTATTTTGTTGAACCTGTCTTCTGCAAGAGCATGCTCGTCTTTTGCCAAGCTCTTGTAGAGTTCAACATCTGTTAGTGATCCTGCTTCCTTAATCTTGTCAAATACTGTGTTCCTAATTGGTATTGTCATTTTTTATCCGTAGAATGTTTTATCTCCTGACTTTGGCACGACATTAGATATACTTTCCCTTACTGTATTATACCACTGATCAACTTCCTTGGTGATGGATGGCTTTACTTGCTTTAAGCTGTTTGCAAAATCCTGATTTGAAATTCTTGATGAGTTGTTTCGCATTGCATGTACTGCTGCCTCTCTGCAAAGCGCAGCTAAATCCGCTCCAGAATAGTTCTGTGTGGCTACTGCAATCTCGTCCAATTTCACATCATTTGCTAATGGCATCTTTCTTGTTAAAATCTTGATTATCTCCAGCCTTCCTTTTTCATCTGGTGGGGATACATACAGAACCAAGTCCAGTCTCCCTGTTCTTAGTAAGGAGTTGTCTAAAACATCTGGCCTATTCGTAATCCCTACTATCACCACGCGTGATGAGGCACCTTCTTCGATCTCAGTTAGCAATTGGCTCAGCACGGTTTCGCTTGCCCCGCCATCGCCTGACTTGTAGCGTGCAAGAGAGTCCAATTCATCAAAAATCACTACACATGGAGATGATGTTTTTGCTTTTCTGAAAATCTCTCTGACTGCTTTTTCTGATTCTCCTAGCCACTTTGAGAGTATCTCTGGACCTCTAACCAGAATCATATTTGCACCGGTTTCCGTAGCAAGCGCCCTTCCAAGCAATGTCTTCCCACATCCGGGTGGACCGTAAAGCAAAGCTCCTTTTGGTGGCCTTATTCCCATCTTTGTAAATTTGCTAGGCTCTTTCATTGCCATGACTAAATTATCTGTTAATGATTTTTTCACATCGTCTAATCCTCCAACATCGTGCCACCAAACCTTTGGTCTTTCAACATAAAACTCTCTCATTGCCGTGGGGACTACCTCGTGCATGGCGTCGTAAAAATCAATCAACTTGATTTGCATTGCTTGTAATACTTCGGAAGGAATTTTTTCAGTTTCAAGATCTATCTCAGGCAAATACCTTCTAATTGATTTTAATGCAGCTTCTCTGCAAAGAGATTTGATATCTGCACCTGTATATCCGTGCAACTCTGCTGACAAATCCTTCAAATCAATATCGTCACTAATTGGCATTCCTCTTGTATGGATCTCAAGAATCTCCAGTCTTCCTTCCTCATTTGGTACCGATATCTCGAACTCTCTGTCAAATCTACCCGGTCTTCTGAGTGCTGGGTCTACGCTGTCTGGTCTATTGGTGGCACCAAGTACAATAACATTGCCTCTGTCGTTGAGACCGTCCATCAGCGCTAGTAATTGCGCAACGACTCTCTTTTCGACATCACCATACGCTTCCTCTCTTTTTGGTGCAATTGCGTCTATTTCATCGATAAATATTATGCTTGGAGAATTATCTTTTGCCTCTTTGAAAATCTCTCTTAACTTTGCCTCTGTTTCGCCATAATACTTGTTCATTATTTCTGGACCATTAATGGGAAACATGTTTGCTTCTGATTCGCTTGCCATGACTTTTGCTAACAGTGTCTTCCCACATCCGGGCGGCCCGTAAAGCAAAATTCCACTATGTGGTTCAATTCCCAATCTTACAAATAGCTCTGGATGTTTTAGTGGCAGCTCCACTATCTCTCGCATTGCTTTGACCTCTGCCCTTAATCCGCCAACTTCCTCATATGTTACTCTGACTTTTCTGTCAATTGAAGTTT
>JAGQHE010000079.1 GCA_020431995.1 Candidatus Nitrosopumilus sp. | reverse complement strand
ATTTTTTTAACTAAAATGAACCAAATGTGCACCATACGACATTAAAATCAGAAAAGTTAATTCAATAATGAAGATCGAGTGTCACCATCGGATTCAAGCCAGTTTCTATGAGTACGATAGTCAGGGCAATGCCTCTCAACCATGTTCCAAAATGATTGAGAATGGTTCCATATCTTTAGGTGACACAACTCATGAATGATGACATAGTCAATTACTGCCTTGGGAGACTTTAGAAGTTTGGAGTTCAGATTGATAATTCCCTCATCTGTTGCACTTCCCCATCTGGATCTGAGGGATTTTACTATGACTTGAGATGGCTTGATTCCAGTCTTCTGTGCTAGTTTTTTTGTTCTGTTTGTCAGATATTTGCTTGCCTTTTCTAATAGCCAGTTCTCATAGATTTTTTGTATTCTTTTTTTAGAATGTTCTGACTTTAGATGGACGGTAAACTGATTCTTCGAGTAGTGAATCGCCTCATCTTTTTTCCCTGTTTCTATTTTTAGTGGAATGTCTTTTCCAAAATATGTAACGATGTTTTTGTAAAGATTTCTGTTCCTCTGTTTCTTTTTGTCCCTGAACTCTAGCTGCTTTTTGAAGATCCACTGCTTTTTCTCATTTATCATCTCCTGAATCTCCGAGTCTTTCTTTGTAATCGGGGTGCGAACCTCTACCCCGTTCTCATCTATTCGAATCTCCGAGGTCTTGCGTCTCTTGCTTTTTACAATGCTGTATTTTATGACACTGTTGCCGTAACGAAGTTTGCTGATCATAGCCTGTTCTTTGCCAGAGTTATTATCTTATCAGAGATTTCAGCTAGCTTGTCATCTTCAAATCCAGATACGCTTAATGTGTCATAAATGATGGCCTTCATGTTTTTCTCAACGCTGCTTTTTGTCTTCCATCCGACAATCTCAGTCTCCTTTTTCATTTGGGAGAATATTCTCTTTGTAATGTCTATTGATTCCTCCCTGCTTTTGGTCTTGTTTATCTCGCCATACAGAGAGAACTCAAACGGGGTTGCCTTGTAATCGCCAAATACTTTCTGCCTCTCCTTTTCCTCGGCTAGTGCCTTGTCATAGATTTCCTCATAGACTTCCGGATGCGTAAAGTATTGTGCATTTTCCCTTCTTCTTCTTTCCTCTTCCTCAATTATCTTCTGCAGTCTCTCCCAAAGCTTCTCATAGTATGCAGGGTTGTTCCCCTTTAGCTCCTCAATTACCTGTATTGCCTTGTTTTTTATCAGCGCAGTCTGTGCCCTCTTGCTCTTTACCTTCTTTTTGACAAATGCCAGGAAGTTCTCATAGGTAATCTCCATTGGATCAATCAGCTCAGTGATATGCAGGGAACGGATATGATCATCAATTAATTTCTGGATTTTTCGTGCGTATGGCCTGGTGCTTGGCTTTACTCCCTCATAATATGTGCGAATAAACTGCCTTGCCTTTGATAGGAACTTGAAGTCCTCAATGTACGGGTCTGCCTCCTTGTCAGGCATTACGGCGTCCAGGGCCTTTGAGAACATCTTGAATGCCTGCTCAAACTCGTCTCTTTTGTCTACTGGCTCAAAGTACTCCAGTATCGCATCATTGTCATCCCTGTTTACATCCCTGAAGAATGCAATCGCATCAGCATGCCTGTCTTTTAGCAATGAAACCAGCTCATTTAGCGGATCTAGCGCGCCTTCAATGTCATCCTTATCAAACATCTCAAGTGCCGTCTGCAGTTCTTTGGTGACACCAGAATAGTCTACAATTAATCCGTGTGTCTTTGGCTCATCATAGGGCCTGTTGACTCGCGCAATTGCCTGAAGCAGATTGTGCTCTCTTATTCCCTTGTCAAGGTATAACACCTGGCATATTGGTACATCATACCCAACAAGCAGCATGTCAACTACAATGAGAATCCTTGTCGGATCATCAGGACTCTTGAATTTCCCTGCTTCCTGTTCTCGTTGTTCTGATGAGAGATAATATTGATCCCAGTTCTGGTCATCTTTTCCCTTCTCACCAAGATTTGATGTCATGATAATTTTTGATGGAGGTGCATTGTATTCGTCCAGAGTTTTTTTGTATAGTACTGCAGCTTCCCTTGATGGTGCAACTAGCATTGCCTTGTATCCGTTTGGTTCGATGTGTGTCGTGTAATGTCTTATCAAATCCAATGCAATTCGTTTGATTCTTGATGGGGCTTCTGCAATCTTTCCCTTGGTGACATATTGTCTTTTTAGCTTGTCTTTGAGTTCTGTAGTTACTGTAGGATCACATCCGATAATCCTCTCAAACAACTCATCAATTGTCTGGCCGCCTTCAACAAACAGTTCTGATAGTCTCCCCTGATATCTGATTGGCAGAGTTGCGCCATCTTCTTGGGACTCCCTGAATCCATACTTGTCTATTATTGGTCCAAAGACACGGGGTGTGCTCTTGTCGTTTTTGTCAATTGGTGTGCCTGTAAAACCATAAAATACGGCATTTGGCATGGCCACCCTCATCTGTTCGGCATTTACCTTGTACTGGCTGCGATGGGCCTCGTCTACCATGCAGATTACCTTCTCGTCAGTGTGGGCATTATGCTCTGTTGCAAACTTGTCAATTATGGTCATGATGGTTTTGCCCTTGGGATTCTCTAATAGTTGAGCCAGGTGCTTGCCGTTTTTTGCCCTAATTGGACTGGGAAATCCGCACTTTTTGAATGTCTCATGAATCTGCTTGTCTAGTTGTTTTCTGTCTGTAACGATCATGATTGGCGGGTTTCCAAACTTGTACATCAACTGACTTGCAAACCACAACATGGAAAATGACTTTCCCGAACCCTGCGTGTGCCAGATCACGCCGCCCTTGTCCTTGATGTCTTGATCCAGATGTAATCTATTCACACATTCAGATACTGCCCTGAACTGCTGGTGCTTTGCAATCATCTTGACTCGCTTGTTGTTAACGGTATCATACAGCACAAAGTTCTGCAGGTGGTTCAGAAGATTCTTCTTTGATAGCAACCCTGCAATCAGGATCTCCTGTTCCCTTGCCTTACCGTTGCATAATTCCTTGACATCATTAACAGTTAACGGGTATGGTTTTGCCCATCTGGAATAATAGTTTACATTAGAGTTTATCGTTCCGACTCTGGCCAGAGTCCCACATGTTGCAATTAAGCAGTGGTTGTAAAAGAACAGCTTCTCGTATCCGCTTCCTCGTTGCTGGTACTTGTAAAAGTTTTTTCTGTCTACTGCCTCTCCGATAGGATCAGAAATTGATGGAGACTTGCACTCTATCAGTACAAGCGGAATGCCATTTACAAAGATCACAACATCAGGAAATATTGGATTCTTGAATCCTTCCAGCTGGAACTGGTTTGTAACTACAAAGTCATTGTTTTGCGGATTGTCAAAATCAAACAGCTTGACTGTCTTTTGGACCGGACCGTCACCAAAGTTCTGAGTCACCACAACTGGTTCCAAACCGCCAGACCTTGAGAGTTCGATTAGCTTGGCTCTGATTTTCTCATTTGTCTCAACCGGATCCAGATTGTGAGGGAACCTGTCTTCCCTTATCTGATCCATTGCATCATGGATGCCGTCCTCATCAAAGTCGGGGTTTAGTTTTCTTATGGCCGTCTCCAGCCTGTCATAGAGCAGTGCATCACGGTAATCCGTACGTGTCTTGTTTAGCTGTGCCTGACTCTGGTATTCATATCCCATGGCCACAAGCTGTTCTAGTGCTGGAAGCTCGGATTCTATTGCCTCGTCTCCTGAACCTACATCAAAATTCATAATTTAAGAAACAGTAAGTATTGATCTTTAAAAGAATGCCCTAAATTCCAAAAATGGGCAATTTTTCAGATTCAATACAATACTTTTAATGCATAGCCAAATGATTAGCGCCTTGGTCTTCTAGAATATGATTTCCATGTTCTGCGATTTGGAGTCCTTACAGACGAACTATGTTTTTTTGCAGTGGGTTTTTGTGGTCTGAGTTTAACTTCCCTTATAGTTTGACCGTTGTTTAGGTTCTGCTCAATTCTGATCTTAATTGCATCTTCATTTGTCTTACGTTGATGGTGATACCTGCATAACATCTGGCAATTGGACAAAGAGTTGTCGTTTCTTCCTTTTATGTGGTCAAACTCAAAAAACTCATTATTCCTGCAGCCATCTACGGCACAGCGATTACCTTGAATCTTACTTATTGCATCCTTGACTTTTTGTGAAAAATGATTTCGAGGAATTGGGTAATCCAGATTGTCATCAGATTTTGCAAACTGCTTGAGATAGTCAAAGTCAGGATCTTTGTCATCCAAGATATCTCTCATAACTAGAAACTTTGCTAGTTTTAGATCAGAAAACTTTCCTTGCTTTCTAGCGTGTGAGAAATATTCGAGATAGTCATCATGAGAAATGCTACGACCAAATCTTTTCATCAGATTATACTCTGAATCAAAAAGTCTTGTCCCTTCATGAGGGGATTTGCCAATAACCTTCTGAGACAGATCCTTTAGTTCCCTAGAATCCAGCGTCTTGACAATCTTGGTGAGTTT
>JAGQHE010000008.1 GCA_020431995.1 Candidatus Nitrosopumilus sp. | reverse complement strand
CTACAATGACTCGCATGGCTTAGTATCAATCCGATAGCAGTCAGGTCCGGCAGGATCAACCGGATTCTGTCTTATAATTTTGATTATTGAAGTACACTTGTACTTGAATTGGAATTGACGGATGCACATAATCTTCACATTTCAGATATTGATCTTGCAATCAAATCCTCATTCTTGTATGCGTAACTGGAGGCCCATGAATCACAAAGTGGCATATTGCCATACATCATCAAGGGCGCCGCCTATTGCGTTACGTATGCAGAAGGTGAAGTTTACGGAATCCATATAAACCATGCGTGAAATTGTGCCTGATCGGGTAAAAAATTGAAAAAATTTTACATTTTATTTTCATTCAGATCCCGTTAAGATGCAGTCCAGTAACAAAAAAGCGAATACGGCCAGTATTTGAGGGTTAAAATGGCAGGAATTGCAATGCCAATACGGTTTTGGACTACATAAAAGAGTACAAGAAAAAAACTCGCAAATCAGCCATCCTGTTTTCAAAGTCTTCAAGGTTCCATGTAAACGGTGTTTCTCATAACATAAGATATTATGCACCGTATCCATTTGTCGTGAAATCATCTGCAGGAAAGAGCATTGTCGACGTGGACGGCAACAGATACACGGATTACTGGATGGGTCACTGGAGCCTGATCCTAGGACACGCCCCGACAAAGGTCAAAGAGTCGCTGAGAAAGCAGATCGAAAAAGGGTGGATGTACGGGACAGTGAACGAGCAGACCATGTCACTGTCAGAATTGATTTCAAAGGCAGTCCCAGTGGCTGAGAAGATTCGCTATGTCACGTCAGGGACCGAAGCCACAATGTATTCAGTAAGACTGGCACGTTCAGTGACAGGCAAAAAGATCATCGCCAAGATAGACGGGGGGTGGCACGGGTATACGTCGGATCTGCTAAAGTCAGTGAACTGGCCATTCACGGAATCAGAGAGCAGCGGGGTTGTAAACGAAGAGAAGATTGTTTCAATCCCGTATAACAATTTAGAAGAGTCGCTTGCGATTTTAAAAAAACATTCCAAGGACTTGGCAGGCGTGATAATCGAGCCAGTGTTGGGCGGCGGCGGATGCATTCCAGCTGAGCCAGAATATCTGAAAGGCATCGAGGAGTTTTGCAAGAAAAACAATTCGCTGTTCATCCTAGACGAGATTGTCACAGGGTTCCGATTCAGATACGGTTGCCTGTATCCCACCATGCACCTGGATCCTGACATCGTCACGCTGGGAAAAATTGTAGGGGGCGGAATGGCAATCGGTGTGATGTGCGGCAAGAAAGAGATAATGGAGTTTGCAGACACTACTGGAAAGAAAAAGTCAGAGCGGAGCTATGTAGGAGGAGGGACGTTTTCAGCAAACCCGGCATCAATGACGTCGGGATTTGCGACATTGAGCGTTCTAAAGAACGGAAAATCAGTCTACTCCAAAATCAACGGTCTGGGAGATTATGCAAGAAGCGAGCTGTCCAAAGCGTTTGACGGGAATGCAGTAATCACAGGCAGGGGCTCACTGTTCATGACTCATTTTGTCAAAAACGGGATCGAGCATGTCAGAAATTCTGCAGATGCCGCCAAGTGCGATACTGAAAAACTGCAAAGATATCACTTCAACATGATCAGCAGTGACGGGATATTCTTCTTGCCTGGAAAACTCGGAGCGGTATCAAACGCCCATACAAAAGAAGACATCAAGAAGATGGTTTCGGTGTCGGAAAAAATGGAATTGTGATTCAGAGACGCCGTGTTTTTCAATATGCTTAAGTTGATAACGGGTTTCAAAAAAGTATGAACAAATTTGCAATTGCAGGGATGGCAATTCTTGCAATGGTCGGGATTGTTTTGGGGTTATTTGCATATTCGTACACTCAGCTTGGGATCAGTCTTAATGATGTCGAGTTCCAAAGCATAGATTGGGAGCCAATCAGTTGGGAGGTACTACTGGGGGCCGGACTCAACACGCTGTCAGGCAATTGGTTTGGTGCTGCATTTGACCTGATTCAAGGAATCAACCTAAACCTGATAATTGGCATGAGCAATGACGGATTACTTCCAGCATACATACCGGATTTGAATTATGACGTTCTGATCAACGGCATCTCGATAGGAAGCGGGGTAAGCAAGACCAACGTCATAGTCAATCCCGGCGAGACAAAAGAGATCATATCGTTTCAAAACATTCAGAAAAGCAGCATGGCGCCAGCTGCATTGTCAATAATCAACGCAGAGGGGGCCATGAGCATCAAGGTAAAGGGGACGGCATATTTTCAATTGGCCGGATGGAAGATACCAGTGCCGTTTGATTCTGAAAAACGGATCTCGATTTATGACGAAGTTAGAAACAAGATAAACGCGGAAATTCAGAAAAATATTTCACAGCAAGACTCTGACGCGCTGACGTGCGGGGACGGGACCCATGTAGAAAACGGCAAATGCGTTCCAGATGGCATAATGGAAGGAGTGGCAGGAATTTTTGACGAGATAAAAAAACAAATCGACGACTTGTTGAAATAAACTCTATACACCACTTTGAAAGTTACTTCTCCATTTGATCAGCCTGCCAAACACGTCAAGGTAATTTCCAGACTTGACTGTTATGTGGGCATGTCCGTAAAGCATACCGAACCGTCCTTCAAAAATCATCGTGCACTCGTCCTTGAAGAAGGGAACGGAGATCCCAATTTTTTGAATTGAATCAAACTCGATGTTTTGGATGGATATCTTGTTTTCTTTGACTGCAACCAGTTTTTTTTCAGGGTTTTTGTTAATGGTTTTGTCAATGTTTTCTTGAGTCAGAGGATCCCACAAAGGGGTGTCATGAGGCCACCTGTGCACAATGACCTTGTCTGCAAGATACTTTATTTCAGACACAGCCAGAGTCAATATCAAATCCAATTAAACATATCCTTGGAGGTTCATGAATGCAGCAGCATAATTCTATGTCACAGCTTCAGGTTGCCAGACACAAGACCGTCCTTTACAATCACGATCAATTCTTCAACCGTACATTTTCTCAGGACGGGTGGCAACGAGTCGACTTCAAATTCCTCCAGTTTGGAAATCTTTTTTCGTACAATCATTTTCACAAGGCCGGGCACGTCATCATTGAATTTCTCATTGATGTGTTTGAGGATTTCATCAATCTTATCTTGCCTCATGTCATACAATCAATCAAACAAGATAAGAACATTAGGAACAAGTCATATGAAACAGTCCACATGGTGCAAACAAGTCAGGAGTAAAAAAAGAAAAAGGAACGCACACAGCCATGGAAAAGAAGAGATAAAGGAAGCATATGTAATCGACGATCCCAAAGACGTCAGCAAAAGAGCAAGAAGACATGGCAAGAGAGGCCATCAAAAAGTTCAAGGCGCCAAGATAGGCCAAACTTTCATTAACAATATTATTTTTTAGTGTCCATGGGCTTGTTTGGTTCAAAAGACAATCCGGAGGATTTGATGTATAGCGCAATGTCTCTGATGGAGAAAAACCAGCCAAAAGGCGCAATCACATTATTTAACAAGATCCTAAAGCAGGAACCCCAAAATACCGCCGCGTTATTTAACAAGGGTTTGGCGCTAAACCAGATCAGGAAATACAGCGATGCAATCACGTGCTTTGACAGGATGCTAGAGATAAACCCAAAAGACGCACAGGCATTCAACAACAAAGGGATAGCATCAGCAGAAATGGGCAACATCCAAGTGGCAGCAGAGTGCTACGACAAGGCAATAGAGGCAGACCCAAAACATGCAGCATCATATTTCAACAAAGGCGTCTTGCTTGACAAGCTGCAGGAGCATGACGAGGCAATGCAAGTCTTAGACAAGGCAATCGCGTTAGATCCAAGAAAGCCGAATGCCCTGTTCTACAAAGGCATCATTTTAGGCAAGATGAAAAGGCACGAAGAGGCATTGAATTGTTTTGAGCAGGTTCACAAGAACAATCCCAGCCACATGGATGCGTTCTTCCACACAGGGATCGAGTTGGCAGAGACAGGTAAGCATGAAAAGGCAATCGAGATTTTTGACAAGATTTTGTCAAAACACAAAGACAACGTGAACATAATTTATGCAAAGTCAAGGAGTCATGCGGAGGTTGGAGACTATTCCGAGTCGCTTGTATTGCTAAAGCATGCAATCTTTAAAAACCCAAAGGTCATCAGGGCATGGGCAAGAGAGGAACCAGTGTTCAGAAAACTAAGCAGCAACGAGCAATTCAGGAAACTTTTGAAAATATAAACAGTCAGAGGATTTTTTTTCTCACGGCATCTATGCGTATTATCTCCACCTTCTTCTTAGGATCAGACAATCGTGCCTCAAAAATTGGGACATATACCTCAGTGATGTCATGCAAGGTAAATTCATCCTTGAGATCTCGGACATTTTCTTCCAGTGGTTTTTTCAGATGGACTTTCAGGTTCTCAATTGCAGACTCGTATGGAATCTCTGGCTTTTTGACATTGCCTTTGTTCTCTTCCAATATTTTGCCAGGATAGTTCTCAATGTTCTTCGAGTCAATTTTGAACGGGAGATCGGTTTCCAAGCCATGATGATCAAACGTCAATTCATCCTCGCCTTCCACAAAAACATGCTCTTCCAGACTGAGGTCTATTTTGTTTTTTCCACGTTTTCCAACAAATGCCTTTTCAAGGCCTGACTTTGATCGAACTGGGAAGAACCCGTCACCCAGAACTACTTCATGCACGTTTGAATCAACGTCAATCGTGTGCACCGCCTTTCTAAAGTAATTGGCATTGTACTTCCCGGACACTATCAGCGAGCCCTCATAGAACAGCTCCAAGGAATCTATGTGGATGTCCTCTTTCTTTGGCCTTGAGAGAATGGATTTGAACGGATCGGTTTTCTTTTGCTCGATGATCTCCATTGCCTCGGACTCTTCGATACTCTTTTTTATCACAATTGTTTTCACATCATGATCATTAGCTACCAAAACCACCATGAGTACGCAATTCCTGCTATTAAATCAATTCCAGTAGGAAAGAGATAATAGAATTAAAAAATAGTAATCAGCATGGCAAAAGCAAAGAAAGGAGGATACATTGAAAGGTTTCTCAAAAAAGCAGACCAGGCAATAGACGAGGGAATCAAGAGGGCCGATGAAGCGCTGTATGACGCAGTCGAGTTCGGAGGGATGGCTGCAAGCCAGGCAAAAAAAACAAGCGAAGAGTTGAGGAAAAAAGCAATCAAAGAAAAAGAGGCAATCAAAGAAAAAGGAATCAAGAAAATTAACGAGGGGATAACCACTGCAAGAGTCATGTCAGGAAAGACTGACGAGGACTTGGCAACATTAGAAAAACTAGGAAAATTAAGGAAGGCAGGAGTTTTGACAGAAAAGGAGTTCCAAGAAAAGAAAAAGAAAATTTTATCGAGGATCTAAAATGTACAAGTCAAACATCCACGGAGCAAACGACAAGAGAAAAGTGAACCCAGACTGGTTCACAGACAAGACATGGATGAAGGTTCTCTCAGAGAAGATAAAATCAAAAGATCAGGACATATATCACGTCCATTTTGAAAGAGGCTCCAGGACAAAGATTCACGCCCATGATGGAAACCAGGTACTGATTGCTACAAGAGGCAGGGGAAGTCTTGAGATCTTTAAAAGATACGGCACAAGCAAGACCAGTTTCAGAATAAAAAAGACCGAGACGCTAAGACTTAACGAAGGAGACATTGTCCACATCCCAGCAAGAACGCTTCACACACATGGCTCCATAGACAAGAAGAGGGTTTTTTCACACATCGCAATAAACATATTTGCCAAAAAGAACGCGCCATACAAAACAACATGGTATGAGTCAGATTTCAAGACAAATGTCTCCAAAATCATCTAGGCAGGATGTCAGTACAAAAGGGCTCTGAAATCAAATCAGTTCAAGGCGAGGAAGGGATAATGGTAAGACAGTATTTTCATCCGCATAACACACTAAATGGAATCAGCTACAGTTTAGCACAGTTCACACTAGGGCCTGGAAAAAGATCCAAGATTCACGCGGTCAGTTCATCTGAGATTTACTACATACTAGAGGGAAAGGGGGATCTGAGGATCGACGGGAAGACACATCATGTTGAAAAAGATGATTCTGTTTATGTCCCTCCAAAATCCAAGCAATCTATTGAAAACTCAGGCTTGACAGATTTGAAGTTTTTATGCATTGTGGAACCGGCATGGAGGCCAGAGAACGAGATCATCTTGGAATAGTCCATGTTCAACACAGATGCACATGCAATTATTTTTAAGAAATGACAGAGGAGCACTTTTAGTGAACACATATCAAGCGTTGCGAGTTTTGAACGTAAATGCGGATTCATCCCAAGAGGAAATCAAGGCAGCGTATAGAAAGATGGCACTAGAGCTGCATCCGGACAAGAACAAAAACAAAAAAGAGGACACTGAGTTTAAAAAAATCACAGAGGCATACAACTACCTAAAACAAAACCATACAAAGAAAAAAGATGCAGCGTACCAAGAGCGTGCAAGAAGCGGCCCTGCAAATGCAAACTTTAAACGAAAACCGCAGTGGGGTGCTCCGGAAGACGGGAAGATTCCAGAGCAAGACTGGAGCAAATATACTAAGGAATTTGAAGAGGGTGATCCAGACTTTTGGAAAGAGTATGAAAGAAAGTTTTGGGAAGAGTACAATGCACGCGTGCGCCCTGATGGAAAAAACGGCGAATATGAAAAAGCAGAAGAGCCTAAAAAGCAACCAAACCTGTTTGTGGATGTGGATAAAAGCCGCTGTATTGGATGTTGCAGTTGCGAGATCATTGCACCTGATGTGTTTGAGATCGATAAAGAAAGCACATCAAACCCAAAGTCCTCAGTAATCAACCAGAAAGGAGCAGGGGTAAACAAGATCATGAATGCTGCAGAAACATGCCCCACAAAAGCGATCATTGTTGAAGATATTGACACCAATGAAAGAATGTATCCACGCTAAATCTTCAGTCTATTGTGGAGATCATTAATTTCAGATTCAGATAGTTTCAGTGTGGAGTCAAACATGCTATGAATTGCACCAGCAGAGTCACCTTTGCTTCGTGGAACTAGGTGCACATGAACGTGTGGAACTTCCTGGCCTGCATCTGCCCCATTATGTACAGCTACTAACGTGGAGCCGGTAATCGAGTCCACTTTGGAAACCATCAGGTAAACAAGTGAGAACAGGTCCGTGTTTTCTTCGATAGACATGTCCTGAATTTTTTGATGGTGATTTTTTGGAATTACAAGCACGTGTCCCTTTGCAAGAGGGAACGCGTCCAGAAAGCAAACGGATCTGGGTGTTTCTTTGAGGAATATAGTCTGGATTTCTCCTGAAACAATTTTGCAAAAAACGCAGTCCATAATCATTCGTCAGGTTTTCAAAATATTAAATCATCGCCTAAGGAGAAGCGACAGTAGCCCATGCAAGCCCCTTTCCGTATTTGACGGTAACATGATCACCAGGATTCAGCAGGCAGTCTTCGATGATTTTTGGGATGTGGTCTTCAGTCTCAACATAGCATGTCCCTTCATCGTTATTCAGAACCGTCACTTCTTCAAATATGTCTTCTCGAATCAGGTTCCAGAACGGGAAAACCATCGTGGACAGTACAATGCCGGCGGCGAGGAAAGCGCCCAGAAAAACCAGGCCGGTTTTTTGGCTTGAGCTAAGTTGCATTTTACCAGGTGCCGCCGTCACCCGAATTGGGATCTAATTTCTTTGCAGGGACATTCCCGTGTGCCTTCTTCATGTGTTTTTTCAAACGTTCTGGATCATGTAACTCGGTGCCACATACGTCACACTTTGTTTTTGTATCATTTTCCTTCTTACGACTAAACAAGCCCATGAGAGAATAAAAATTTGAAATATATTAAAAAGTATACGAAACGACTTTTTATAACATTCAAAAGTCATTGGCCTAATCCAAGCATCAGATTAAGATTTTTGGGGTTGGAAAAAAAATTCATTCCAGAAAGGATCTCAACATCCAGGCCATCTTTTCGTGCTGCTCCATAAGCCCCGTGAGAAAATCAGATGTTCCAGCATCACCCATCTTTGTACAAGTTTCAATGTCTTGTCTCAATGCCTGAATAACAGAGTCATGATCAAGCAGGAGATTTCTTAGCATTGTTTGATCTTGAGGATATGTGTCTGGTTGTTCCTTGAGCCTGCTGTTCTTGGCAAACTCAGAAAGCGTTGCCTTTGCCTTGCCGCCAAGAGATCTTCCTCGCTCAGCTACATCATCTATGATCGCATCAAGTTGGACATATTGGGATTCAAAGAATTTGTGAAGATCATTGAACTGTATTCCGGTGACATTCCAGTGGTAGTTTCTAGTCTTTGTATACAGAATATATTCGTCTGCTAGCAATCGATTCAGAATATCAACTATGTTTTTGCAATTGTCGGAGGGAATTCCTATGTTCATTTCCATGCAAGCAGTATCCAATCATAAAATAAAAATAATTCGGGATTAGTTATACGGCAGTAATCATATTCTAGATGCAGGCAGATTTGAAAATAAGACCAATTGGTGTTTTGAAGAATCAAGACATGTGAAATCCACATACATTATAAAGGATGCAAGATCTTTGGAAAAAGATGGCAATAAAAAACATCGCAGTTTTGGGCTCCGGAGTAATGGGGCACGGGATTGCTCAGGTTTCAGCAACCGCAGGATATGATGTAGTCTTACGCGATATCGAACAGGGATTTCTAGACAAAGCAATGGAGAAGATAAAATGGAGTTTGGATAAACTAGTAGCTAAGGAAAAAATATCAAGAGAAGAAGGCGATGCAATTTTTGGAAGAATCACGCCGGTTGTGGATTTAAGTGACGCGGTGAAAAACGCAGAGCTGGTAATCGAGGTAGTGCCAGAGATAATGGACCTGAAGAAGAAAGTGTATGCAGATCTAGACAGGGTAGCTGCGCCAAAAGTAGTCTTTGCGTCAAACACAAGCACGTTGCCAATTACCGAAATAGCAAACACGACATCACGTCCAGAGAAATTCATAGGTATTCATTTCTTCAATCCGCCACAACTAATGAAGCTAGTCGAGGTCATTCCTGGTGAAAAGACGTCAAAGGAAGTAACAGACATGACTTTGGATTACGTAAGATCAGTAAACAAACAGGCAGTAGTTTGCAGAAAAGATGTTCCAGGGTTCATAATCAACAGACTATTCATACCAATGGTTCATGAAGCATGTTTTGTCAAAGATAGGACAGGCGCGACTTTGGAAGAGATCGACTCGGCTGTGAAGTTCAAACTCGGATTTCCTATGGGCATTTTTGAGTTAGCTGACTTTACAGGAATGGATGTAATTCACAAGGCGACTGTGGAGATGCATCTGCGAGACAAGAAAGTGATAAACCCACATCCACTGGTAGAGAAAATGTTCGAAGAGAAAAAACTAGGCCAGAAATCAGGAGAGGGGTATTACAAGTATTCTGACGACAAATATGAAAGAGTGGCACTCTCAGAGGAATTAGCAGAGAAAGTCAACCCAATACAACTTGTTGCAAACATCCTAAACAACGCTGCATGGCTTGTGACAAACGGTGCTAGCGATATAGAGGAAATTGAAAAGGCAGCGCAGTTGGGATTGGGTTTAAAGAAGCCATTGTTTGATACAGCAAGAGAGATAGGAATCAAAAACATAGTTGCCGAGCTAAACAAGCTTGCTGCAGAGCACGGGGAGTTCTACAGGCCAGATCCGTTACTCTTATCTATGCAGGGATAAGATCTAAAATTTTCTTTACAGCTTCCTGAGCTGTGTCGACCCCAATGATTTTGACATTTTTTCTATGATCCAAATACCCGTCAATATACTGCATAACAGGTCCGTTTAGATTTCGAATTGCCACTATCGGTTTTTTGTTCATATATGCAGCACATGTTTCAGACAAAGTTCCAGATCCGCCTCCCACGATTATTACCCCGTCTGCACTCAAGGCATTCAAAAAATCACGAGTCAACCCCATTCCGGTAGGAATGACAACATCACAAAAATCATTGGCTTCAGAAGCATCTGCCTGAGGAATAATGCCAACGGCAAGGCCACCTGCGTCTTTTGCGCCATGAGCAGAGGCAGTCATAACCCCCCCTAGTCCGCCAGTAATCAAGACAGAACCAGATTTTGCTATTTCAACCCCAACATCATATGCAATTTTTTCATGCTCTGGTGTACAACCATTTGTATTATGGCCAATAACTAAGATTTGTCGTTTTTTTACCACGACCAAGATAGAAAAAATGGTTTGAAATATCTTTTCAAGAGAAAAAGATATTAGGTAAAAACATGAACCATATCCATGGGAAATCGCTCAATGCCAGTATGTTTTACTGAAAAACAATACAAGATGATCGAGGAATTTGCCAAGA
This sequence comes from Candidatus Nitrosopumilus sp., assembly GCA_020431995.1. Classification (GTDB taxonomy): domain Archaea; phylum Thermoproteota; class Nitrososphaeria; order Nitrososphaerales; family Nitrosopumilaceae; genus Nitrosopumilus. The sequence goes on along the minus strand of JAGQHE010000008.1, from coordinate 13,055 downwards.
GAAACGGCATGCTTAACGCAAGCCAAGCTCTTGAGAAAATCTTAGGACAATAGGTATTTTTTGTTATTTTTATTTTGTTTACATTTATAGAATAAGATGCTCAAGGTAAGATCAAATGGGATTATTTGGTAAAAAGCCATCATATTGTGCTGTTTGCAATAAAGAATTAACTCATAAACACAAACCAAAAAGAGAGTGGAACCTAAAGGGAAGGCTTTGCGGAGACTGCCATTTTGAAAAGTCTAAAGAATACTACGAAGGCAAGGCAAGGCAGCCATGTGTCATGTGCGGAACAACCCAAAAGATTACGGATTTGTGGGAACCCAGATGGCAGTGGGACATGGAAGGTTTGCTGTGCAAGGGATGCTTTGACAAAAAAGAGGAAGATCATGGCAGGAAGAAAAATTTTTGCGCATTATGTGAAACGCAGATGGGGCTGATCAGATACAATCCAAAGGGCAATTGGAAAATTGAAGGCCAGCTGTGCAGAAAATGCTGGGATGACAAGAAAGCCGAGTTCGGATAGAAATGGGATTTTTTAAAAAAATCAAGTGTGAGATATGCGAGAAGAGGTTTTCAAGGCAAGAGGAAGTCATGAACCACAGAGAAATAGTTCATGGTAAGGATTTGAAGTATGACTGCAGAGAATGCAAAAAATACTTTTCAAACATGGAAGATATGAGGGCCCACATACAAAGAGAGCACGCCTACAGAAAAGGCAGGTAGTTTAGATTGCTTTTACTGTTTTAACCACAGGCGGTCTTACTTTAGTAAACACCCTGAAGCCGCAAATACATTTTATTTCAGGCAGACGGGACAGCTCTGTATTTGAAACCATAGTTCCGCACCTAAGACAAGCATAATTTACTTCAAAAGTTTCAACAGGAGTTTCTTCTATTTCATCAATGTTTTCTTCAACCATGCTTCTCACCAAGATTTCTATAATTTAAGGATAACAGATCATGTCAAAGACAATTCAATGTAGACATCGTCTGGGATTTTTAGTCGCATAAGTTGTCTAATTGCTTTATCATCAGCATTGATGTTGATGATCCTTCTGTGCATCTTCATTTCCCATTTTTCATAGGTTTCAGTACCGCTGCCACAGGGTGATTTTCTAGTTGCAACATGCAGTCGTTTTACTGGAAGTGGTGTTGGACCTTTGACTTTGACACCAGTTTTCTTACCAATTCCCATGATCTCCCCACAGACGCCATCTAACTTTGGTAGACTAGTAGAAGTGAGTTTGACACGGGCGGTTTGAGTCATAAAATACGCCTATGGTTTATACACTTCGGTGATTTCCTTAACTATTCCTGCTGCGATAGTTGCACCCATATCTCTAAGTGCAAATCTACCCATTTCAGGGAAATCTTGGAAAGTCTCGATACAAGTTGGTCTCACCGGTCTGATTTTGACAATCGCAGAATCCCCAACTTTAAGGAATTTTGGATTTTCCTCCTCAACTGCACCAGTTGCTGGATTGATCTTTTGAAGGAACTCAGTAACAGTTGCTGCAACTTGTGCAGTGTGTGCGTGCATTACTGGTGTGTAGCCAGGTGCAATTGCTGTTGGGTGGTGAATAACAATGATTTGTGCTTTGAATTCCTTTGCAACCATTGGTGGTGAATCAGGAGTGCCAAGCACATCTCCTCTCTTGATATCTTTCTTTTCAATACCTCTGAGGTTAAAACCAATATTGTCACCTGCTTCTGCAGTTGGCATTTCGGTATGATGTGTTTCGATTGATTTGATTTCACCAAGAGCGCCAGAAGGCATAACGACAATTTTCTGACCAGTCTTCATTACACCAGTTTCTACTCTACCAACAGGCACAGTACCAACACCGGTAATCGTGTACACATCTTGAATTGGAACGCGCAATGGTTTGCCAATTGGTTTTTCAGAGACTGTAAAGTCATCAAATGCTTCAAGCAATGTTTTACCTTTATACCAAGCCATGTTCTCGGATTTTTTAACTAGGTTATCACCTTTCCATCCAGAAACTGGAATAAATGGTACATTTTCTAGTTTGTATCCCACAGATCTTACTAGTTTTTCACCTTTCTCCTTAGCGGCTTTGAATGCGTCTTCTTTGTAATCAACGGCATCCATTTTGTTAATTGCTACGATTAGTTGACCCACACCAAGTGTCTTCAACAAGAAAGCATGCTCTCTTGCTTGTCCACCGGCTGCAATTGCAGTATCAGTCTCACCTTCTTTTGCGGAAAGTACTAAAACTGCTGCATCGGCCTCAGAAGCACCAGTAATCATGTTTTTAATAAAGTCCCTGTGACCAGGAGCGTCAATCAAAGTAAAGAAATACTTGTTTGATTCAAATTTTTGGAATGCTAGATCGATTGTAATACCTCTCTCTCTTTCATCTTTAATGTTGTCCATTACCCAAGCGTACTTGAAAGTATCACCTTTTCCGGTCTTCTCGGATTCGGCTCCGTGTGCTGCAATTGTTCTTTCATCCACAACGCCAAGATCCATCAAGAAATGACCCATAGTTGTTGATTTTCCGTTATCAATATGACCTGTTACAATCAGGTTCAAGTGTGGTTTATCTGCCATATCAAAAGCCTAACTGAGGGCATTTATTACTGTTATGAATTTTTGAAGAAAAAGGAATATTTTTCAAATAATTTTAGAACGTATGATTTTGCCAAAAATTCATTGAGCAAATGACGCAAAACAGGTTATTGCGAATTGATTAATTAGTAGTTTAAGGCAGATAAACAAATGCTCGATTACAATGTAAAAAAGATTCTTGTTCCACTAGACGGTTCACAAAACTCATTCAGAGGGCTTAACAAGGCAATCTATTTTGCAAGGCAGTGCGGCGCGACACTTACAGGATTGTATGTCACCCAAAAGCCATCTAAATATGGATTTGACACTGTTGAGGATATAGACTCATTCAAGAGAGAAGGCAAATAGACGCATTTTTGGAAAAGGTAAAAAACATGGCTGCCAAAAAAGGGGTAGATCTTAGAGGCGAGATTATTCGTGGATCCACTAAAAAAGACATTCTGAATTTTGCAAATAGATGGGACTATGATCTGATCGTAATCGGATCAAGCGGCGCTGGATCTACAAAAGAATCTTTTATCGGAAGTGTTGCAAACCACATACTACATACATCCAAGATTCCAGTGTTGGTTGTAAAATGATTTGACGTGATTAACACATGAGTGTTTCAGATGTGTTCTTCAAACCGACACGTCTGATCCTAGTACTTACTGCACTGCCAAAGGTAAGCATCCGCATTACGTGCATCCCATAAATCTGACAAATTACCTCACAACCTGCAAAAACATGTCCAAATCAACCTCATTCAGACAAAACTGGATCTGACTAACTTTATTTGTGGGTATGCATCATGACTTTTAATGCATGATACGGAGCCAGATACTTTTGTCTATCAGACATGGCCTGAAAAATTTAGTGAGATGCTAAAAAAGATAGGTGTTGATTCGGAACCAAAAGAGATCGGAACTGACAGTGTTGAAAAAGATGATTACTATAGCAGATATTTTGCTCAAACACCAAGGATGGTAACTAATCGTGGATGTCTTGATGTCAAGGATGCCAACATTGACGTGATACAGATTATTCAGAAGGGGTAAAAATGCAAGATACAAATCCACTTCCATGGGGTGCTTTAGATAGGTTTCAAGCTCATTTCATCATCAGAAAAGATGCAGGTGTGTCTGTAAGAAACTATGTTGCAAAAACAGTTCTCACTACCAAAGGACACTTTGGCAACAAGTCCATTGTCAAAGTAAGTTGGGACGGTCCCGGAAGTTTAGCTTCAAGATTAAATTCAGACACAGAACTCAACAACAGGATTGCAAAGCAATCAATTAAAGATGCAACAATCTATGTTGAGCCCACTGACGGAGCCATCAGAATAAGAGGCAAGTGGGACAATCATATCGAGTTTGGCATCACCAAAGAACTGTTTGAGATCTACGATAGAATTGCAGGTCACATAAAGTCAGTCTAAGCTTTCCACCAGTCCAGCGCAAGAAAGTCTACTTTGTCTTTGCCTTTAGGAATTGCCAAAATGAATTGTTTTCTTACCGTGGTTGCAAGTCGTCCTGCAAGAACAATTCCCGTAGACGTGATTGATTCGCTTCGGTTATACACTTGAATCAAAAATGGAGCATGGTCAATCCCAGGGCCTTTCTCGTACACTGCAAAATCACAACCAAATTTTATTCCGGGGTTTATCACATATCCCTTGTCTCGGAAATTTTTGTAAACCAAATATTTTTTCTCAAACTCATGAACTTCCTTTTTACAAATCTCAGTCATTTCCTCTACAGACATTTTTTGGTTTTTGTTGTTGATGGTGATTTTTTTATTCTCTAAGAGATACATTCCCTCAATCAAATCCAGAATTAGTGGAACGTCAATCTCATCAATTTTCGGTTTCGGCATGCCGATTGGTTTTCCATAATAGCCTTGGCTGAAAAGTCGACGCGAATCTTCGACATCCCACACTATGATTCGGTTTTCAATTAATTCGCTCTTCATTGATTTTGTGAAATCTCATGCGTATATGAATTCTCTAGTCAGGACGGACTTTGTTTTACCGGTAAAAAGAAAATGAAAATGGCCGTATTATAGGCTCAGTGCTAACAGTATGAAAGAATCTGAGACTCTCTGGCACTTGTCAGACATTTCTTCGATTCCTTCTATCACGTCCTTAATCAACAGCAGTTCTTTTGTGTTTGTTACCTCGTTCAGAAGCTTTATTGTGGTTTCTCTGTATTTGATGTCTATTTCTCTTTCAATTGTTTGTGTTTCCTGTGCCAACTCAATCGCATTTGCTGTGTTTGTGTTTAGACTGCGAATGATCTCGTTTAGTTTGTAAACTTCGTCTACAACTAGTTCAATCAGCTTTGTGATGTCTTGATCAAGCTTCGCGCTTTTCAGCGTGGTTATCTTTACGTTTGAAAGTTTGAATGAAATACCCGTGATATAACCCGCGATTTCATCCATGGTGTAGGCTGTATTTAGAAGGTTTTCTCTGTTCATGATCAGACCCCCCACATCCGCTACTTCTCTTGTGATTTTTCTCCTCAGATTCTCCACTTCTTCTTCAATGGTCGAAATTTGTTCTAATGTGTTCTTGATTCCCGCCTTATTTTTTTTCATCATAAGTTCTGGCAAGGTTGCAAGTTCTCTGGAAGCATTTAGAATTCTATTGATCTCGTCTTGTAAAACTGCTATAGCCTTTCTTTTTGCTTGAACTTCAAGCTCTCCGCTATACATAACAAAAATCAAAAAACTTCTAGGTAATTTAAATCCTCTATGGTTTCCGATACCTTTTGAGCACGATTCACATCAGATTTCGATCATGTGCCACTTTGTTTTGCTTTTTGAATAGCGCCATAACTTCTTCGTTAGTTGATGCATCCTCAGCTGCTTTTTCAATTCTGATCTTGCCTGTAAATTTTGGAAATCTCAGAGCAAGACCTGCATCCTTCCTTATCTTGTCTCGGGCAGATTTGTGAATCGGGCTAAGTGTGATGTCTGATGCCACTACTTCTATAACCAATTCGGGTTCAAACCACACATCAGCCTCCATGTCACTGTTCACACGAGGGTTTTTTTTGATTGTAACTTTGGGATGCAGGATTTGGTAGAGTTGATCTAGATCCTCATCTGAAAACCCTGTCCCTACTTTACAGATACTTGTGAACTCATCATCATCTTCGTCATATGTTGCCAACAGCAATGTCCCGTAATTTCCGGTCCTCCTGCCTTTCCCAAAATATCCCCCTATCACAACAAGATCCAAGCTATCCCCTAATTCATTTTGGTATTCTCTTTTGAGTTTCAGCCAGTAACTCCCTCTTGAACCTGCCTGGTATGGCTTGTCAAGCATTTTTAGCATCAAGCCCTCACTTCCCGCATTGATGCTATTTTCCATAAACTCTGCCACTTCACTCTCGTTTCTAACGATGCACATAGGAATGTATTTTGCAAACTCGTCTTCTTTGACTTGTTTTTCTAGTTTCTCCCTTCTCTTTTTGTATGGCATCTCCAAACAACTTTTACCATCATGGTACAAAATATCAAAGAAATTCACCGTAATCGGATATTTTGTAACAGCCTTTTCTATTTTGTATTTTCTTCTTCTATGCATCAGTTCCTGAAACGGTAGAAATTCGCCAGTGTTTTCATTAACTGCAACTACTTCCGCTTCCAAAATTAGGTTGTCTCCTTGAACATTTTTGGGGATTTTCTCGACGATGTCAGGATAATAAGTGGAGATATTTTCCAAGCTTCTAGAAAACAGCACTACTTTTTGACCTTCTATGTGAAGTTGCACTCTTTCTCCATCTAATTTGTACTCAGCTGCAAATTCATCCCCCATTTTTTCAACAGCTTCTTTTTCACTTTTTACTCGGTCAGCAAGCATTGGTCGGATTGGGTTAAACAAAATAACCTCGAACTTTTCTATGCCTTCAAGGCCTTTTGTTGCAATTGTTTCTGCGACTTTTCCCAAATCACTTGAGACATTGTATGCGTGTTGCAGTCTTTCCCGGTTTTTTTTATCACCTGAGAACCTAATTGCCAGTGCATCCATTACGGTATTCTCCGCAATTCCCAGTCTCAATGTTCCCAACAAAATTTTTAGAATGTAACTGGCCTCCAACGGATTTGCGTCATTTAACAGACTGGAGATGTATTTCATCTTCATGTCTTGAGAGCGTGATCCTTCCAGATTGGCAATTTTGAATAATGTGTCATACACTCTTTCAATTGTTATGTCCTCTACAAGAAATGTTGTTTGTGTTTTTTGTTCCAATATTGCTGATGCTGCATGACCAAGATCCCCACTTCTTCGGTACTCCTCTTCAATTCGTTTGACCGGTATCCCGGATGACTTTGAGATGGATCTTATTGCGAGTTTTTCTGCAACGCCTAACTCTATTCCTTCAAAATCAGGCCTTAGTTTTCCCTGTAACAGATAGACGATTTTTGCGATGACGTCTACGGGGGTTTTTTCAAACAATTCTACAAGGAATTGTGTTAACTCCAATCTCTTTCTGGTAGATTCCATTTTATAAAACGCATCGGCTAGAATAAAAAAGTCCATTTCATGTCTTTACGTAATCCCGAATAAAAGTCTGAATTTAGATATACCTAAAAATTATCGGCTTGTCGGATTTTGGAAGATCTGAAACCAGTGCAAAGTTATACAGCGGATACATTTCCTTGTATTGCTTCATAAAGCTCCATGCCACATCGTGTGTTTTGAATACCGTTCTGATACCATCGATCTCACTCTTTTTTCCAAATATGTCAAATGGTACTACTAAGTACTCTTCGGGGCGGTTATGAGGTTTTGCCTTAAGAAGCCAAGCTAATGCAAAAAGGAACACTGCACCTAAGATCACACACTCTCCTGCAACTTTAAAAAAGGTCATGATTATTCCCGGAATAGTCTGCCCAAACAGGATAGCCACAAAACTTGAAAAGGATATTACTACTAACGCTGTGAAAATATACGTTTTCCAGTCAAAGATCTTTTGAAACGCATTCATCAGGCGAACAAAGTAGGATTCATTTTGATTTAACTATTTCTTACGATTACTAATGTTGAAAGTCTAATCTGGATCCTCGTAGTTCTCTTTCTTTTCACCAGTACTGGTGCCTTCCATCGGTTTCATTTTGGCCTCCAAAACGTCCATTCTTGCCCTATATCCTTCAGCATACTCTAACTCTGAAGGGACCAAGGTTGCCGGATGAATGAATCCCTGACTCCTAATAGACATGGCTTTCTTTGTTGCAATTTCTCTAATGTAATCCCAGTCAGGCGTTGAAAATCCGTCAAATGGGCCTGTGAGTTTTCCGTCATGCATGCTAAAAACGAGCGCCTCTACAATTGGAATGCAAAAGTTGATTGTAGCTGCAGAATTTAACTTTACAGGCATTAATGGCATATTATGGCTTCCTCGCGTATTTCCTGCAACAAAGTGCGGATTGTTAAACACGCTCCCGACTTCTTCTGTTGCCGGAAAACTCTTTTGAGTTCTAACTATGCATATAGGATCGTCTTTTCCAACATATGTTCCAGCGATGTTATGTAACCTGTCGGTTGATGCATCAAGAATAGGTTCACCATCTTTAGTAAAAACGGAATCTACGACATATCTTCCTGGATACATTAATGCTGCCTCTATTGTTGGTTTGTCTTGCCATAATTCAAGCTCTGCAATCTGTGCTTTTTCAACATCCATGATGTTAATCTTTACGCCACTTGCAAGACTCTTGTTTACAATCAATCCCGTATTGCTTAATGCGTCTACAAACATTCTGTATATTGGGTAGTTAAAAGCGCCTGGTTCTGTTTTGTCAGCAGCGAAAACGGTAAATGCCTCATTTGGCCTTTCCTCAAATTCCATCTCTGCCACTCCAGGGCCCATTCCTTTTACATTACCTGAAAAGGAATCTCTAAGAAGATCTTGTCCGGCACCGTACAATCCCTCTTTTTTTGCAACTTGAGTACCTGCCATGAAAGCATCCCAAGCCAATTTGTGAATTTGTTCGTTATCGACTCCGTGGGTGTGTGTCATTACGATGTGGGTATCGTCACCACAGTATCCAATGTAATAATCAATTAGCAAATGTGCGGAATTTTTTACAGTGGTTCTAATTGCCTCAATTAATCCATCACTAGGTTTTGTGTGTCCACCGACGCCACCAACATCCGCTTTGATAACTGAAACTGTAATTTTCAACAATTAACACCTGTAAGACTTTTATTTATATCCTGTCATCACAGTTGATTGTTTCAGATTGGGTAAAAACATTCCCAATTTCAATACCTACAAATAATTTAATTCAAGCATTATTTGTTTCTCATATTTATGACGAGTCATAGAATATTTGGCATGACATGTTGCAACAAACATTATTTTGATTAATACTTCAAATCTTTTTTTACATACTAAAACAATAAACAAACGAGTGACTTTTTATATTTACGAATTCAGAGTCTTGCTTTTATGAAACGAATCGCTGGAATGTCAGTGGGGTCTATGCCGTCACTTATTGCACGAAGAATTGTGGCATAACCCATATGATACATTGTATTGATGAGCGCATTAAGCAGGTTTCCCTTGGGGGCAAAGGTTTCGAAATATGGGACTTTTTTTGATTCGAGATATTCTTTAACCACATCAAATTGTTTTTTTATCAGGATGTGATCGTCCTGTTTTCTAAAAAGAATCGGACTGATGTTTGATGGTCGTTCCCAAGCGTTAATGCTGTTATGACAAGATTCAGCTATTTCTTCAATCATAGCATGTTTCTTACAATTCTCTTGAAGATCATTTTTAAATCTTAAAGCAGCAGGCAACAGCAATGGCGAGTAATAACATATAGGTATTTTTGACATGAATTTTGCCAGTTTAACAGAGGGGTTATTTTCTTTATCTGCGGAAAATATCAGATCTCTTGTTTTTTTAAGATTAGAGATAGATTCAGTTATCTGTGTTTTTGGCAACCCGAGAGATTCTGATAATGAACCCAGAATTGTATAAAGTGAAAAGACAAGCGATGTACGTGGAGAATTCAGCATTTTGTATTTATTAAATGGGATTTTGTTGTCTTTACAATATTTTTCAATTTTACCACCAGATGAAAATGCGATGATTTTACATCCCGTTTTGTGAGCCGTTTTAAGTAAAGTCAGTGTTTCTATAGTGTTTCCTGAGGCACTGTTACAGATAACCAATGTGTCTTTTGCAATTTTTTTTGGAAGAAAGTACCCCTTAGCTACAAAGATTTGATGATCAGTAAGACCGTACAAGATATTTGCAATTATACCTGATCCACCCATACCACTTACAAGTATATCATTAAATTTTACATCCACTTTTTCTGAGGAGTTAAAAGATTCCTCAGCATGCTCTGGCCAAGATCTGTATACATCGATCATCTCTTGTGCCATTGCACTTATTTTTTTCACAAGATAATTTTCAAAGAAAATAATAAAGAAGATTTAGGTTTAATTGGTTACAGTTAAAGATCATCAATGTTTAACCATTAGCAGAATGTCACGTCAAAAATAACATTTCTTGCAACCCATGTAAAACAGATATCAGAGCAGAATGTATGAATCAAAGACTATTTGTTCATACTAAGGATCTGAACATCAAGCGACGAGCTCTTAGGGGCAGAATTGATCTTAAAAATCGGGATCAACATAGCCAAATGAAAAGCGGCACCAATGACATTCACAATGACAAACCAAGATTGTGGATCAAATACCGTCCCTTTTACAATACTTGCTGTGAGAAGAGTTATCAACAACAATTGTGGCCATAATTTTCGCCATGGAACATTACTTCCAGTTCTAGCTGTAACAAATGGTTTGGCTTTATTTCTGAGTGCTTGAATAGAAGCCCCTGTAGTTATCGGGAACGATATGATATTCATACTTATATTATAAAACACAGATTTTAGAGAGTTTCCGGTTTTAACATAAGTAAGTAGAAAAGTAGTCAGAGTAAATACACTATACGGAAGCAAAAATAGGAGGTATGTAGACATGTCAAGATTTAGAGGGCGTATATTAAACAACAGAAATACTATGGGGCAAATCATTTGCACAAGATATGCCCAACCGGACAAATACCAGCTGGTGCTTAGAAAATAATCGAATTTGTATGCAAGACTGAAAGATTTGTTTCTCAATATCTTGCTAAAGATCTTCTTAGCACATTGCATTGTTCCAAATGCCCATCTCCATTGTTGGTTAAAATATGCTGCAAGTTCTGTAGGTGCGCGGCCATAGACTAATTTTTTGTTATAATAAAATGTCTTCCAACCCCTCATATGCATGTCAACTGTTGTGGCTAGATCTTCAGTTATCGAATTCTCATCAAAACCACCGACACTCAATAAAGCCTCTTTTCTATACACGATGTTTGTTCCACAGCTAAACAACGTGCCAAGTGTACTTTTTCCTTCAGTAATTACATCGTAAAAGATTATCTGCTGAGCTTGAGATGCCTGGCTAAGCATAGATGCATCAAGATTAGTATACTGTTGTGGCACTTGTACCATTGCAAGATTTGGGTCACTTTGTAAAAATGGCAACACTTCTCTTAAAAAATTTGGATCTGGCATTTGATCAGCATCCAGTATACAGACAAACTCTTCCTTTAGCACAGGTAAAATATCATTAGTTGCCCCTGCTTTGTAACCTCGTCTATTCTCCCTGTGAACATATTGCACGCCTATTTGTTCACAAAAATTTTTGATGTCTCTACAGATTTCCGGATTTGTAGAATCATCAAGCACATAAACAGTCGCCAAGTCTTTAGACGCATTGACAACTGCACCTAGATTCATACGAATCATTTCAAGAGGTTCATTATACATGGGCACTAAAACAGCAACCTTACTTTTAGAATATACGTATGTATTGCGTGCTATCGTACCTGGATATTTTTCTATGCTCCTTATAGTATTCAAAAAATACCCTATCGAATGAACTCCAAAAAAAACAATGCTGAATATGAACAATATTGAAAAAATTGAGTCAAGTATAGTGCCATTGTGTAACAATGCAGCGGAATTTACATACATAGCGGTTGCGGCCAAAATGGAGATTATTGTTATAATTATCATAAGTCTCATACCAACCGATGTTATGCTAAAAGTTGAATGTGTTTTGACTGACGGTTTAGGCTGATCTTTAAACACAGTTTATTACGAACTACATGTCATATTTACTTTTCATTACGAACCAAAATAAACTGAACATTGGTTGGAACAAGAATGTTACGGAATATGCGTTATTTTTGTAGTTTTGACGGTTTCTGGATATCATCAAGCCATAAAACTTTTTAATCGAACATAGAAACTAAATGAGTTGAAAGCAATAGTTAACGCAGGTGGGAAAGGGACTAGAGCATGGCCTCTTAGTGTATTTGTACCAAAATCCATGATGCCAATAGAAGGAAAGCCGTTACTTGAACACATTGTAAACTACTTGAATAAGTTTAACGAAATTACTGAGATCATAATTATTTATGACGAATCAAAATTAGGTGAACAAGTGCCAAATTTCTTTGACGGAAAGTCATACCGAACCAAATTAACATTTAGAAAAGACAAGTTGAGAGGAACAGGAGGAGCGCTGTTAGAGTGTGCTGAAGACCTTAAAAACGAAGATGACTTCATTTTGTGGTTTTCAGATAATTTATCAAATTTGGATGTACAGGGCATGATAAATCAGTTCAGAAATTCTGGCTGTATTGGATGTATAGCAACTAGGAGAAAAAAACCTGAAGAGACTGGTTTTGTCAAAATTGACAACAGTAACAAAATATTACAATTCATAGAAAAACCGATTTCAGATCTGCAGCAACCAGAGGCACTAGGAATTTACATGTTCAAAACAGACATTATAAAAAAAATACAAGAGAGGGCCACAGATGAAGAAATAAATTTATCATTTGACATAATGCAAAAACTACCTTCAGGATCACTTCTTAGTTACGATATAGGTAATAGCGTGTGGATTGACATTGAAGGTCCAACCAAGATAATGAGAAACACAGCACTTATTCAAAATGTGTTGGCAGACACATATGACAAAAATAACTGAAAATACCCTCTCGTTGAATAGCAAGGAGATATTTATTCTAAAAAATAACACATCAGATGTTAAGTTCCTTGAATCAGATTCTAACTGCAGCCCATCAGCAACAGCCATTTCATTATTTTCATAAAATCATAATTCTAATGCATTACTGTCATCAGAACTTTTTCTCTTTAAATCTCAGATCATGATTAGTTTTGATTTAATGAATGATGTTTGTATTTTCACGTCAGAACCCAAACATTTTTGTAAATTCATACACATGGTTTATTCTCTTTGTATTTTGGATGTGTGAAAATAAGTTAGAAAGTAACCAGGATCAATTTTACAATTTAATTAACAACGTTACAAAATATTCAAAATGAGTATGGGCTACGGCCTTGCGAATTGGGTTTCTCGTCTGGAATGTATGTCT
>JAGQHE010000078.1 GCA_020431995.1 Candidatus Nitrosopumilus sp. | reverse complement strand
AATGGTTCAACCCTTCATGATATTGGCCATGAGACAAAAAACACAATTTCCTCGATAAGTGATTTTAAAAATTCTGTAATGTAATCTTAGTTTTTAAATGGAGGACAACAAGCTCTGGCATGACTACTAGGAATCAGGCATTGATCCCAATCACGATTGCAGCTGTAATCATCGGAATTGCAGGGTTGATGTCTCTTCCAGGTGATAGCAAATTGGAATCTGTTGAATTTCCTAGGGGGACAATCATGATAGATGAGACACCTGTTGAGGTGCAAATCGCAGATTCTGAGCCAAGACGCGTTCGTGGACTAATGTTCCAAGATCAACTGCCTTATGATCAAGGAATGATATTTGTATTTGATGAACCTGGGCTTTATTCTCTTTGGATGCTTAACATGCAATTTCCGCTTGATATGATGTGGTTTGATGAGGACGGGAAGATAGTTCATATCGAAAAGGATGTGCCCCCATGCAAATCTGCACTTGAAATCACTACTTGCCAAAGCATAGTTCCTGATAACAAGGCACTTTATGTCCTTGAGGTTACATCCGGATTTATAGATCTTCATCACATTACTGCTGATTCTGTTTTAACCATCATTTCAATTTAAAATTACAAAGCCTTATCTTGTAATATTTTTAATCGATCCCAATGAATAAGAAAATCCTGCTTCCGATAATTGCCGTTTCTCTGATATTTTTAGTCTATCTGGGTTTGCTACCGAAAAACCAATCAATTGAAACCCCCAAAGCTGATTTTGTCTATTCTGATGTCGAAAAAATTCAAAAAACACTTGCAACTAAAAACATCGTGATGTCTTCTCCTTCTGTTATATCTGATCATACTGTTAAACAATACTGCACTTTTTTTGATAACGATGGTGTACAACAGTTTGTGTCTTATTGTATTACCACCGCAATCCTGGATTCTGATGGAAAGCCTTTTGGAAATATAAACATGGGTGGAAATCCGATTGAGCCTAACATGGCACTTGCAATAGTCGAGACTGGTTCACCTTTTGATTCCAAATCTGATGAAATTGGCTTTGTTTTTGAAACCATGATCAAGGTATTGGTGTGTGATTGTTGGGAAGAAAAACAACCAGGCGGATTTGAATCTGTCTCTGCATGGGTTCGTGCTGCTGAGCAACAATATTCTGATTCTTCACAGTCTAATCTTATATCAAAAATTAACGGTTTGAATCAAAAACAATTGGTTTTGGAAATCGCATCTTCTGGAGATTCATATTTGTGGACGTTAATTGTAATAAAGTAGTTTAATTATGTGCGACAAAATTACCTGATTGGCAATTGTTATGATTGATCAATTATGGCTCATTCTTTTAGGCGTTACAGCTGGAATTCTTGGCTCTATGATTGGACTTGGAGGAGGTATTGTCCTGGTGCCTGTATTGACCTTCCTGGGATTTCCGCCTACTGTTGCAGCAAGTAGCAGCCTTTTTGGCGCATTGAGTAATGCAGTAGCATCTACAATTTCATACTCTAGACAAAAGAGAATTGCTTACTCTTTGGGGCTAAAGCTTGGGCTGCTCTCAATCCCCGGAACCATCCTGGGCGCATTCCTTTCCACTGATATCTCTCCTAATGGTTTTAAAATTTTGTTTGGGCTTGTATTGATTGCATCTGCAGTTTACATCTTTGTACGAAAAAGGATTGAGAATGTTGAAAAAACTCTTTCTGCTCAGATGATGATATTTGCAGTTGGTGCTAGCTTCTTTGCAGGATTGTTATCTGCATTTTTTGGAATTGGTGGAGGAATCATCTTTGTTCCCCTTATGATAGTTGGAATGGGCATGACAATGAAAAAAGCAGCCCCTACCTCACAATTGATATTGCTATTTTCCTCACTTTCTGGAGTAATTGCTCATAGCATCCTGGGGCATCCTGATTTTTTTCAGGCTGGATTGCTAGCAATTGGCTCATTTATTGGTGGGTTGATTGGTGCAAGATTATCTCTAAATGTTAAGGAGCGTTATTTGCAAATCACAGTGTCTGTTGTAATTTTGATTGCTGCTGGAAAATTATTCTCAGATTCTCTAAACGGTAATCTGGGTTTCTTCGGATTTTGATCTTGGATGACATAAAACAAAAATCGTTAAACTTCAAAATTTTGAATACAGAGCGTCTGTTATCCAAGTAACTGTTAAAAGTTCACAGAAAAATAATATTATGATCCTGTCTATCATTTTTAGAAAATAACTCCAAATAATTTATTGATGACAAGGTGATCCTGATATTTTTAAATTAATTCAAAAATATCTTATGGATGCTTTCTTTAGTTATGTGAAGTTTGTATATCTCATCATCTTTTAAGACAAATATCCTATCATGCATTACAAATAATTCAATAATGTCTGTAAGATCTGATTTTGCCAAATTGTCTGCTTTGTATGGGCAAAACATTAGCCCTGGAAGTCTAGATCCATCATATATCCTTTCAAGTTCCATTGCCTGAGAAAATGAGTTGTTTGCTATGTCTGTGATAATAAAATCAACACAGCATAGTGGTCGTTTATTAGACTCTTTTACGATCTTCTGAATAACTTTGCCACAATATTTTGAACCATCTGCCCCATGTGGTTTGTATGGTTTTACGGTCCCATTATACCAATTAAGTTTTGAAAGAATCTTCTCTGTATGATGTTTTGGAGGTATCGCAAATGACTTGAACCATTCTGTATTGTTAGTCATTCTATCAAGTGATTTTAGAAAACCACTCATTGATTTTTCATCTGAATAAATTAGTAAATCATGAACATGAGGCGTTGGTGATTTCTTATCCAGCCACTGTTCTACCGCATCTTTTACAATTGAGTTGATTGACACTCCCATCTGGTCTGCCTTCCTCCCTAGATTGAAATGAGTCGTATCGTCAAATCCTCGAATTAAGATGTCTTTTGCCAATGATATCATTTGCTTGTTTATCTATATAAATTATGATATCATGATATCATTATATTAATATTACTTTTAATGCTATCATGATATCATATATATGACTACAAAACAAATTCAAAAAGAACTTGTCAATGGTGTTGATGTCTCTAGGTTGACACAAATCATTGATGATCTAACCAAAAATTCTGACCTGGCACAATTCCATTTTTGTGCAAAAAACAATTGGGTTAATGGAGGAGAAAACCAAACTAGTGTAAACGAGTTTTATGGTGGTGGAGAAAAACATGTTAGAAGTAGACCGTTTGTCTTTACAAAAGATGAACCTCCCACTCTTCTTGGACATGATAATGGTGCAAATCCAGTAGAGTATGAATTAACTGCCCTTGCAGGATGCGTAACAACCACTTTGGTCTACTATGCATCAGCCATGAATATCAAAATCAACAGAGTCTACTTTGGAAGGAGATGTTGATTTGAGATGCCTGTTAAATATGGATGAGAATGTCAAAGCGGGTTACAAGAGTATTGACATCAAATTCAAAATTGACTCAGATGCATCTCCAGATGTTTTGGCAATGTTGATGGATATTGCAAAAAAGCATTCCCCAGTTGCAAACACTATTACAAATGCAACCCCTATAAATCTAAGTTTGGTTTGATGCCGAACTTAAACTCTTTATTTTACCAAAAAACTTTATTTTTCTGCTGTAAAGCAAAAGCTCTGAGATGTTTGTGAATCTTGACTTCGGTCTGGATAGTTGAGACTGTTTTGGATTGAACATTTTGATGATCCAACTTGTAAAAAATTCATAGGATCTTATTTGGATACTTACATAACATGGTCATGTGGCGGTGACAAGCATAATTACACTTCCAATCACCGTGTACATAAATTGGTTGAAATTATATCTTAATGACACTAGTGAGTACATCTATACTATTTTTAATTAGTACTGTTTCTAATAGATATCTCTTCAATGTCATATGTATCAAAAAAACCTTATGGGATATGTTATGGGCCTCATAGAGATGGCCAAGATCCAACTAAAAATATACACCCAAACTACACAGAGATGCATCAAGATATTACCTTTTTGAACAAATTGACGAAAAGAATTAGGGTTTATTCGTCACAAAGTATTTTGCATGTACTGAAAAATCTTGACAAAAATAAAACCCAAATAAATCTTGGCGTTTCTCTAAATGTTGATAGCCATATTAATGACATTGAGATAAGTAAAGCAAAAGAAATTCTTGCAAAGTATGGAGATCTTATAGATTGCATAACTGTGGGAAATGAGGTCTTGGCTAGAATTGTATGGGATTCTCACTCAGATTTAGGCCATGTAAATCCAACAATAAAAAACCAAATAGATAAGATAAAAACAAATCACCTTATACCCTACATAGATGATCTTAAAGAGACAGTATCCAAATCAAGCGATAAAAATATCCGTGTTACGACTGCAGAACCTTGGAGACTGTGGCAAGATCATCCTGATCTTGTCGACGCTGTTGATGTTATCACTGCACATATCCATCCGTATTGGGATGGACAAGACGCAGCCAATGCTGTAGATTATGTACTTCAAACATACAATACAGTCATGTCTGTTGGGATGGCCCATGGAAAGAAGGTGATAATTGGTGAGACTGGTTGGCCTACACATGGGGATGCAATTGGGGATGCAATCCCAAGTCCAGAAAACCAACTAAGATTCATTTCAGAATTTAGAGAAATTGCAGATTTTAATGAAATAGAATATTTCTTTTTTGAGGCATTTGATGAGAAATGGAAAGAGATGTATGGATTCGTAGAAGGTCATTGGGGATTATGTGATTCAAAGGGCATGACAAAACATGATCTTGCTATTTTATTTGGAACTACATATAAAAATAATTGGAGATAATGCAAACACTCTTTTGCAGAACAACATACAATGGTCTCAAAAACAGAAAAATATTTGACGGATTCTTTATTTGTTGTAAATATGTCCGATTGTTATCGTGTCTCTGCCTGTCTT
The DNA here is from genome assembly GCA_020431995.1 of Candidatus Nitrosopumilus sp. GTDB lineage: Archaea > Thermoproteota > Nitrososphaeria > Nitrososphaerales > Nitrosopumilaceae > Nitrosopumilus. The sequence continues at coordinate 5,079 of JAGQHE010000078.1, read as the reverse complement.
AATTTCTTGTTGTAATTTTTTGTATTAGGGAAATCATGTCTTTGAGTGATTCTTTTACATTTAGGTATTCTTCTAACACTTTATTCGATGCATTGCTGATGTCCACTCCACTAAAGTATGGATGAGAATTAATCATTACATAATCAACATGTTTGGCAATTTCTGGATGTTCAATCCAATTACTACCAGGCTCTGCAATAGTGACAGTACACCTTGGATTTAGATTCTCTCTTGTTTTATCAATATACTGTATGATTTGTTTTTCGTTTAGGGTTTTCCTGTACAATCACTCATTTTCAACAATGATTGTGTACACTCCGTCATACTTGTTAGCAATTTGTACTGCTCTTTCTATTTTATCATGATCCATTTCATCTCCGGTTAATAGCATGGTTATTGCAGTTTTCAACCCGTATTTTTCGGCAATTTCTGGAATGTACCTGTTATTTCCTGTTGTTCCATACGTCCTAATCTTGTCAGTTATTGAACTAAGTAATCTTATGTCATTCTCAATCTCATCCACTGTGGGATGAATGTCAGTAAATGGGGATTGATCTTTTCTGTAGGGGCTATATGCAATACCTGAAAGTTTTGTTTGTTTGTCTATTTGTAATTCCTGGATATCTGTTTCTAAAAAATCAGATCCTTTATTTTTATCATCTCCTGTTTCATTTTTTTCAACAATGTTTTTGCCCTCTACATTTAATGTTGTATTTTTTGCTGCCTTTACCACTATCTCTTTTTTGGATTTTATTGAATCTAAGAAATTAGTATGTGTGAGAACCAATCCTGATATGACAGCAATGATGATAATTCCTGCAATGATGACTATGTTCAATTGCTCTCATGCGTTTTTATGACAATTAAATTTTGGCAATAAACAACAATCAGTTAGATTGATATCTAAAACTGCATTAACATTTTAAAAAAGTAACATGATCATGAATCCCAATATGAACAATGTTCTGATCAACAACTCTATTGGCATCATTCGCATTTTTCATGCTCTTCTAAGATTACATGTGACCTGAATTAACTATCATTAAGATCTAATTTAATTACAGATCATACTAGATCAATTAATCATACACAATAATCTTACTTGATAGATAAAAAAATCCAGATGTATGTTGATTAACGTGCTTCATAGTAAAAAAATTGATGTAATCTTTGACCCTCCTAAAATCAAAACAATTTTTTCTGTAATGCCGAGTTATTTGGATAAAAATGTATTATCACGTCGTGTTATCAAAGAAAATAATCGATATTACTAAGATTTTCTTGTTCAAAGAATGCGCATTACTGATTTGCAGTGGATGATTTCTAGGAAGCCAACCTTTAATTGTGTTTATATATGTGAAATTATCTGTTTGTGAATATGGCTATAATTGGATTAGATATGGGGACTTCATTTGTGAAATGTGTTTTTGATGGTGGGCGATTTACTTTTCCTGCAATATATGCTTACACCAATCGACAAAAATGGGATGATGATAAAACATTACTAATGGGAGTAGGAGAAGAGGCACTTAAGGTAGCAGCATATCCTAATTCGGTTGTAATTAGACCTATCATTGAAGGAAGACCTGTTCATAAAAAAGGAGTAGAAGAACTTGTTAAAGAAACGAAAAGAAGAATGGATGTCATGTCTGATTCCAAAGAAAAGGACAGAGTTAAAACAATCGTAGTAGGTCTTCCATATGATGCTGACAACTATAAAGAAACCCTGTATGATATCTTAAAAAATACTCTTAATCCCGAAAACTGTGTCATCGTTCCACAAGTAATTGGAACATTGGAGTCCATCGGAAGAAAAAGCGCAACAGTGATGAATATTGGTCAGGGTACCACAGAAATAGTAGCATTTGAAAATATGAAGACTATATCAGGACAATCTGTAATGCATGGATGTGATTTTCTAACAAGGGATTTAGGCGAATTTGCATTCTTAGACTTAACAGTATATGCTCAGTACAAAGATGAAATAGCACCAAGAATTGACATGTTGGCTGATATGTTAGTAAATAGATTGGAAACCTTCATGGCCGAATTAAAACCAATGTATGAATGTTCAAAAACAGTGGTCTTGTCTGGTGGTGGAATATTAATTCCTGAACTCAAAGCCGCAATTTTGAAAAGAATGAATGTCAAGGTTGAAGTACCTAATGATCCAGTCATGAGTAATGCCAATGGACTTTATAAGATAGCTGCTAGACACGGCATTCTCTAACTATACTTTTAACCTGCTTCAAATTTTGAAGTTTGTTTAGTTCCTTTTAAGATGTGCAAATTTACTATTTTTTAAAATTTTGACGTTGCTCTAAATGATTACTGCCCGTTGTTCATAATTATGATTTTAGATTAATCTAACATAAAACAGACTGCAAATATTCCAACCCGTGATGATTTTGAATTAAATGGAAATTATTCTTTTATGTGTTGATATGGATGCCTTACTAAACATGTGACTGAAAAGATCTCCTGCAAAAATAGGGGTGCAATTAAGATCATCAAGTACTAAACAATGCAAAATTAGGCATCATATCGCATCAAGGATAAGTTAGAATGGGGGATTGTTTTGAAATGGAACAATATGCAAAAATTTTGGAGAGTTAGGCCATAAAATAGACTGAAATTTAAAATTCTTAGAAATTATTCACAGTAAATCCAAAATTATTCCCTCATGTGCTGTCTTTTCTGGATTGTAATTGCAGTTTCTGATGGATCTTAATGCTAAGTTGTACTATATAATAGGTAAAATCTTGCTAATTTCCTGATAGTCATGGAATCAATCAAATTAAATATTACAAAAAAAGTGATAATTTACCCATGTTAAAATTTCAAGGTAAAATTGCTCTAATTACGGGCAGTGGAACTGGTATAGGTCAAGCCATTGCCAAAAAATTTGTAGAAAACGGAGCAAGTGTGATCATTCTTGGAAGAAGACAAGAACCATTGAACGAAACATCAAAAATTCTAGAAAAAATCATCGCGGAAAAAAACAGTGGTGCGAATGTTAGAATTTTTTCAGGAGTTGATGTGAGTGATGAATTACCAATGAACAACATGTTTGAATCCCTGAAAAAAGATAATGTCGTAATCGATTATGTGATAAATAATGCAGGCGTTTCTGGTCCGGTCACATGTTTTGCAAATGCCTCTATGGATGAGTTCAAAAGTACAATAGGTATTCATTTGACAGGTACTTTCTGGGGTTCAGTTCAAGCACTAAAAGTAATGAAAGCGGGAGGAAAAATTATTACAATTTCAACATTCTTTACAGAAGAACGTCCATTAGAACAAAGACCATATAGATTCAGAAGTCCATATACGGCATCACAAGGAGCAAAGAACCGATTAGCAGAATTAATGTCATGGGAGTTAACCGATAAAGGAATAATATCTATTGCAACGAATCCGGGCCCAGTTCACTCAGACAGAATTTACAAAACAGTTTACCCAAAAGCTGCAGCAGAGTTCATGAGAGTTAGTGGATTTGAAGATTTAACTCCAATTGAAGTAGATGCTGCAAACCGAGAATTACTTCCATTATTAGGTGAAGATGAAAATATTGTCAAAGAAGGAATTTCCAAAGCTGCACAAAAACTTGCAAACGGAAAAGATGTGTCTAAACTAACTAACACATTTACAAGCCTATTAAATAAGATTCAGAGTATTGCAGAAAAAGTACAGAACAACACATCCCATATGATTGCAAATCGAGAGTTTCTATCGCAAGGACAGGTTGCAGAATCAGTTTTGAATTTATGTGATGACGAAATAGCGAAAATTCTAAATGGCAAAGTAATTCCAGGAGACAGAGTATTTTATCCCGTAAAACCCCATGTTGGAACTACTGCCCCTGGAGTTCATCAACCTGATTTTACAGGAAAAGCAGTGGTGTTTACAATTGACGCCACGGATAAATCTGATGCTCAAAGAGTAGAATTTCTAGCGCAGCACGTAGAAAAGAACGGGGGAAAGATTGCATGTTTTATCTCGCAATCCACACCAACTGAACTTCAAGAATACATCAGTGGAAAATTCCATTCACATGTAGTGGATATCAAAAACCCTGATGAGGTGGCAAGATGGTTAAACACTGTCAAGACTAACATCGGTGAAATCCTGGCAGTTGTCCACATTACAGGAAAATTACCTGAAGTATCAAAATTAACGGATTTATCAAGAGCAGAATGGGAAGAACTCACTGAGAAATTCATATCCACTCCAGCAACAGTTGCACAAAGAGCACTGGAACAGTTTGTTCCTGGAGGGCGTGATGATCCTCGTCTGTATAATAATTCTAAGGGTGCAATAATGATAGTGGGTCCAGATTTACCAATTGGTAAAAAAGTAACAGGCACTCAAAGAGCTCAAGTTGAGGTTTTTAGAGGTGCATTAAGACCATTTACAACTACAGTTAATCAAGAATTAAGTGACGTGCTTGGCTCTAAAATAAGAATATTTACAATATTTCCAGGATCAGTAACAGGATCAGAGCCAAACAACCAAAGAATTGCAGATGCATTTAATTTCCTTGTCTCTGATAATTCTGCATCCTCATCTGAAGTCACTTTCTGTGTCGATGAAATAAGAGAATAATGAAAAAATTTTCCGAGTTCAAAGTCGGAGATTCATTCTATTCCACATGTAGTATCTCTGATAAAGAAATGGATGAATACCTCAACTTTTCCAGAGTAAGAAACGTATTTTTGGAAAATAAAACGAAGGGCGAACATCAACTGGTTTCTGGAAGAGCGATACTCTCAAGAATGGAAGGTGAGTTTACCAGATTGAGCCAAATTTATGGAAATCATATTGTCTTTCTGGGGAGTGACGGGGATCCTGATTGGAAAAATAGAAACACACGATTTCTCAAACCATTTTACACAGACCAAGTGTTGAAATTAAAATTCACAATATCATCAAAAGATGATGTTGATGATGAATTTGGAAAAATCGCCGTAGATTATGAAGGAACAACCCCAGAAGGCGAAATAATAGTTCTTTCAAAAAAAAATATCTACAGAATTAAAAAAGAACCCCCAAGATAATTATTAAAAAAACTTGGTATAC
>JAGQHE010000077.1 GCA_020431995.1 Candidatus Nitrosopumilus sp. | reverse complement strand
ACAGCTCTTAAAATCTGGGACACAAAAATTTTTCCTACCCTGCCATTCTTTTTGATGATTGATATAACTTCATCCTCTTGCGTGTCTGCAATTATTGCCTCCATTCTATATTTGTCATTAAACTGGGGCGTAAAAATTTCACTGCCTTTCGATGCATGGATTTCTGGCCCTGGATTCTTTCCTCTGCCTCTTACTTTAGATACAGTAAGACCTCCTATACCCATTTTTCTTAATCCTTCACTAATTGCCATTACATCATTTTCGCCTAATATGACTTCTATTTTGAGCATTTAGTTACAAAAGAGATAATCATACAAATATAATTTTTGATTTTGATTACTAATTGATAATCAAATGGTAATCGATTATAGTCATTCTTATTAATTTTAGTTGATTTTTCTTCTTCAATGGTGCTTGATTCTGGAGACACAGCATGGATGCTTGTTGCTGGAAGTCTTGTATTGTTGATGATCCCAGCCTTGGGACTTTTTGAGTCTGGACTTTTAAGGAAAAAGAACGCGGCCTCAATATTTATGCAAATTTTCTTTGGCCTGGCACTTTTGAGTGTAATGTGGTTCGTATTTGGATTTAGTCTTGCGTTTGGTCCTTCAACTCAGGGGTTGGTAGGAAATATGGACTGGGTATTCCTCAAGGGAGTTCCATCTGATGCTCCATTAGATCAGTATGCCCCAACAATTCCGGGCGTCCTGTTTGTTAAATTCCAATTGATGTTTGCCGCAATCACTCCACTACTACTTACAGGTACGATTGCTGAAAGAATGAAATTTAGTTCCTTTATCATATTTATTGCTGCATGGTCTATGCTTATCTACTATCCACTAGTTCACTGGGTTTGGGGTGGTGGTTGGCTAGCACAACTAGGTGTTGTTGACTTTGCTGGTGGGATCGTAATTCACACTAGTGTTGGAATGGCTGCATTGGCTGCAGCATTAGTTCTTGGTAAAAGACGTAATTATGGGCCTGCCATTATGATTCCTCACAGTATCCCATTGGCTGTGCTTGGTTCTTCTTTGTTATGGCTTGGGTGGTTTGGATTTAATGCTGGAAGTGCTCTTTCTGCCTCTGGTGGTGTTGCAGGAAATACTGTAATTGTCACTCACATGGCTTCTTCAGTTTCTGCTTTAATTTGGGCTGGTTTGTCTTGGGTGAGAACTGGGAAACCATCCGTTGTAGCAACAATTAACGGTGCAATTGCAGGTCTTGCAGGAATCACTCCTGCATCAGGATATGTTAGTGCTGAGCATGCATTTGTAATTGGTATTGCAATTGGTATCATCTCATACTCTGGCGTGGTCCTGTTCAAAGAAAAACTTAAGATTGACGATGCGCTTGATGTAAGCTCTGTTCACGGAGTTGCAGGAATTGTAGGTGCACTCGCAATTGGAATCTTTGCAAGTACTGCAATAAATCCTGGTGGAGTTGATGGCTTGTTGTTTGGACATCCTGAACAATTATGGATTCAAGCAGTGGGTGTTGGTGTTGCAGGTGCAATGGGCTTTGGTGGAACTTGGATTATTTTGCAAGTAATTAAGCATCTAATTGGAATTAGGGTCTCACCTCAGGTTGAAGATGTAGGTCTGGATATCAGTGAACATGCGGAATCCGCTTATTCTGATGAAGAAGAATTCATGTTAGATATGGATACATACACAGAAGAATTGCAAGAGAAGGATGAGATACTCCGAAGAAAAAAATAAGTCTTTTATTTCATTTAGCCTTGATAAAAAACTTGTTTTACTTGTAATGCTTGTGACGGTTACCGCGCTGGGCGTTACATCCTATATGAATTTTGATTATGCCACTGAAATTCTAAAACAAAGAGGAGGAGATCAACTGCTTGGTGAGTCTACTATACGTGGAGAAACATTGAGATTGCTTTTTGAATCAAGAATTGACCAAAATAACCTACTTGCAAGTGATCCTATGATACAATCTTTGGTTTCAGACATGAATAAAATTTCTGAGGATGAATTAAAAAATATAAAAGAAGAAAATCGTAAAAATTTTCTAATTCAAATTCAGGCCTTTCAAGAACTTGTAGGTTTTTCTATCGGATTCGAAGATGTAAAAATAGTTGGTATTAATGGGAAAGTTTTCTTTTCTCTTGTGGGTCTTTCTGATGAGGATTTCACTAAGAATCAATATTTCAAAAGAGGCCTGACAGGATCTTTTGTTGATTTTGAGCCTTTTGGAACCGGTAAAAAAATGATTGTTGTTTCACCTGTATTTGCCATAGACAACAAGAGTGGTGATGAGCCAATTGGCGTAATTATATCCAAAATGAGAACCACTGCAATGGATAATCTGTTACTCAATAGAAGCGGATTGGGTGAAACTGGCGAAGTATATGTTGTGAATGATCAACTCTTGATGTTATCAGAATCTAGATTTTTTGAAAACGCTGTATTTCAGCAAAGAGTGGATACCGTGGCTGTACAGAAATGTTTCAACGAGGGAGAAGAATATATCGGGTTTTATCCTGATTATAGGGGTACGCCGATTTACGGTTCATCGTACTGTGCACCTGATTTGGGAATTGTTTTACTTGCAGAAATTGACGAAAAAGAAACAATTGAACCCATAAAAATTTTACAAAGTAGAATCTTGCTAACAAGTTTGTTCATAACAATGTTGATGGGTTTGGTCGCATATTTTACTGCTGAATCTATTTCACATCCATTGCGAAAACTCAAAAACGCTGCAAATAAAATCGCAAATGGAGATCTTGACGTAAGAACAACAATTCAAACTAATGATGAGATAGGTCAATTGTCCAATGCTTTTGACTCGATGGTAGAAAAACTACAGAACTCGCTCTTGGAAATTAAAGACAAAGAAAATGTGATCAAACAACAAGAAGACATCCTATTACAATTTTCCAATTACAGCGAGAAACATTGTGTCTGTTTGGTGGATATTATTAATTCTACAAAAATTACATCTAATCTGTCGGATAAACAGACAAGTGACTTTTACAAGATTTTCTTAAATTCTATAGCGACAATTGTTCAAAAATTTGACGGAGTGGTAGTGAAGAATATAGGAGATGCCTTATTGTTCTATTTTCCAGTCTTAATGCAGAATGAGGAACGTGTTCTAAAAAAATGCCTTGATTGCTGTCTGTCTTTATGTGCTTCTCATGACGAAATAGCATACAAAATTAAATATGAGAACTTGCCTGTGTTTGATTATAGGCTAAGTGCAACATATGGGATGGTGAGAATTGCAAAAATATCCACATCCTCCGTCAATGATATTTTTGGAGCAACTGTCAACCGCTGTTCTAAAATAAACTATTCCGCACCCAAAAATGGACTAGTCATAGGTGAGGATTTCTATAATTCTGCAAAATCATTCAAAGAGTTCCATTTTGAAAAAGTTAAGCATAATGACTCTGACACTGCGCACAAATACCCATCATATATAGTGACAAAACACGATGTGAATAATTAGCAAACTTGCTCTGACTTTTTATGATTTTTCTTTTGTAGCAATATCGTATGATTCCTCTATGTTGCTGACAAATATTTTTCCATCACTTTTTTCACCTGTATGGGACACTCTGATGATCTCTGCAACCACTTCCCTGACTTTAGAGTCTGGAACTACCGTCATTACGACATCCGTTGAATTGAATTCAATCTGCTGCCCTCCTATTTCGGGGCGTTCTCCCTCTCCTTGCCCTAGTGATTGGGTCAGTGTCACTCCTTCTACTCCTATTTTTCTAATTGCACGTACGACTTGTTTTGAAACTTCACTTTGAATAATAGCTTCCACCTTCTTCATAATTTTCTCTTCCAATCTATATTTAAAAAGGTACTTTAGATCTCCAATGTTTTTTAATCTGAATGTAAACGCTGAAATATTGCTAAAATGTGATTGTATGTGAAGATAAATCTTGAGCGAAAAATATGCTAATTTATGTCGTCAAATTCTTGATTTGGATCCTATGATACGATTTGTAGGCGTCGCAAACAGTAAAGGTGAATTGGTGGCAGGAGGTCCAAAAAATAACATTGAACAAATACTCACTACTGACGAAATGAAAATGTCCATTCATTATGCTTTACAAAAAAGAGATCTTTATACTAATCTGGCATACCGGATTGGACATGAAAGATCTGCCGTTACTGAATATGACAAGGTTTCTTTGATAAGTATTCCAATTAATTCAAATGATCTCTTTATGATTAGCACCGAACCTAGAGCTGACTATTTGAAAATAATCGA
>JAGQHE010000076.1:8128-27990 GCA_020431995.1 Candidatus Nitrosopumilus sp. | reverse complement strand
TCTACGGAAGCGTTATCACTATTATCTCAGAACAATCGCAATGTCATACTATTAGACAATCAGGGAAAACCAATCACATTCATGAACGGTATGATGAATTCTCTAACTGCCACAAAGTACCGCATGGCACAATATGATGCGTTTCGAGATCCCGTCAAATGCGAATATTTGCGCAAGCAAATCATACAAGCCAAAAGAAAATCTCAACTAAAACTGCTCGAAATGATAGGTAGTAACGTAACTACTATACCTGAAAAAGAAAATACTGCGGCCAAGCTTGTATTCAGTCTCACCTAACAGAATTTTAATTGATTCGGGTTTCATCCCAATCCTTTTTCCAGCTTGATTTTTGCGATAACGTCTCTGACCAACTCCTCATCCTTTACAACCAGTTCTTGCAGTTTTTCCTTGTATTTCTCATCGCCCCATTTGCCTTGACTGAACATCTCCTTGACCAGAATTACAATTTCAGATTTGTTTCTCTGATGATCACGTTTTGCAATTTCAGAATCTTCCATGAACCTGTCAATACGGTTTTAAACTTAAGCGTAACTGTAAAGCTCATCAGCTAAATCCGGATTATTTTTATTTTTGGCAATCATGGCAGATGATTTGAGATTGAACTTCCAAAATGCAAATTTGAAACCAGGCATCATTGTACAATTCAACGAACTTAGCATGCATACAGGACTACCTATTTTTTCTTGAGCTTCTTAATGGCATTGTCAATCTTTTTGACATTTGAACTCCAAATCTTGATCATTGCCTCTTCGTTTGCAATTTCCTTTTCTGTTCCCACGTATTTGATCTGTTTCATCTTGGCCAGGTGTTTTTGAAGGTTGTCCTGTGCTTCTGCCAGCTTCTTTTGTTGATACTCAAGAACTTTATCTGCAAAGCCCATGGTTTTCTTTGTCGCCCAGAGTCTTAAGCATATTGGGAACAGTCCAACATTCTTAAGGCCATAATTCTGACAAAATGCAGATGACATTATTTTGCAAGCAATGCAATGGCAGGAGATTACCAAAGCATATAGAGGCAGAAAAGACCACGTTATGGTTATGCGAAAAGTGCAAGAATTTTACAGACATCAATGATCTCATCATTCGCGAGCAAACAGACGAGGAAAGAGAGACAGACAAAAGAAAAGAAAAGGAATTTGAAGAATCCACAAATTTTCCAAAAGCAAAGTTGAGCAGAAGAAAGGGCGTAAACTAAATGCAGAATTTGTGTTAAAATCAAGACAGAGCCTTGTAATCTTTGACCGGGGGGTTATTTTTCAGAATCATTCTGTAAATTAAAGATCCAGCGCATTCACAACCTTAGATACTTGTCTAGTTTGGATTATGTTACATTCATGAGACATGATTAGAGATCAGGATTGTGTCCTTTGTACGGCCGAGCGCTCTGACAGACAACGCGACAAAGGAATTCAGCCTTTCAACGATAGTAGCGGCACCAGATAAGACATTGTTTCAAACATAGTTTTAGAATTTGTTCTCAAAGACCACGTCAGATAGTGGCAATTGTCCGCCCCTGGGAGACGCGTCTTTTGTCTTTTTTCCCACAGCCACCATCATCGATATGATGTGGTCTGTTGGCAGATTGATCATGTTTCCAACCGCATCGTAGTCAAATCCCTTCATCGGACATGTGTCATATCCCATAGACTTTGCTGCAAGCATTATCGTCTGAGCTGCCATGCCACAGGAGCGCATTGCCTCGTCTCGTTGCTGTTGGGGTTTACCACGATATGAGCGTCTAAGGGATTCGACTAGTACGTTGCGGGGTTCTGCAGGTATGTTTGCCCAGTATCTCTCAGGCTCTTTGTCCCAGGAATTCAGGTCAGCACACAAAATTATCACAAGTGACGCATCAGATACTTGCTGTTGCCCGTGGGAAAGTTCAGATAATTTGTCCTTGATTGCCTGATCAGTCACTGTGACAAACCTCCAGTTTTGGATGTTGTATGACGTAGGAGACAGGACTGCAAATTCCAAGAGTCTGTCAATCTCAGATTTTGTCATTTTGTAGTTTTTGTCAAAACTTTTCACAGAACGTCGTTGGTTAATCGCATCAAGTGTATCCATGACACATCGAAGAAGATGCCAGATTTAAAAGATGGGCAAGGCTAGAGATGACATCTTAGGATCAGATACGTCGAGTCTTTTGATAACATCTATTATCGTAAGGTCTGAAACATTTGTAACCAGACAAGAGCATCTCTTTAATCATTCCACATGATTTTGATATTTAACCGACCATTTCCTGCTAGCAATTGCAATTAACACCTGAAAAATTTCCAGATAGTATATTTATTAGGCATGTTTCAATCGCAAAACATCTTGAAGATAGCAGTGATGGGAATGGGTGTTGCAGGCTCTTATCTCATGGCACGACTGAAAGATTCCGAACATGAGGTAACAGGTTATGAGAGAAACGTGGAAGAAAAGCACGATTCAATTTGCGCATGGGGAACAATCAAGCCGGTACTAAGAGAGTTTTGCAAAAAGACAGGAAGGAACTTTGATGACTTTCTAATCCACGATGGCAAAAACATGCATGTCAAGATGAACGATGATGTAAAATTTGACATAGGGCTGAAGGGATTATGCACATATGATAAACTGGGATTGATCAAGGATTTCATAAAAGACTCCAAGATAATTTATGGCCAAACTCCAAAGCTTGAGGAATTGGAAAAAGAGTATGACATGATAGTTGACTGTACTGGATTTAATAGGGTATATCTTCCAAAATTAAAGGAGGATTTTTTCCTGCCCACATACGAATACAAGGTAGAGTATGAAAATGGCTTGCCATATGACGACTTTTACATTGAGCCATTCCCTGGAATGTCAGGATACTTTTGGTATTTTCCACTTGGTGAAAGATGGGCACACATTGGAGCAGGCGATTACAACAAGCAGCACATCAAAGCAACCGATGAATTTTTGAAAAAGCATGGGGGCAAAGTGGTTGCAACAAAGGGACGTCCAATCAGACTTGCAACTCCGGATAGATGCAAGCCATACTATTCTGGTAAAGTGGTAGGCGTTGGCGAATCAATAGGAACAGTTTATGCGCTGCTAGGTGAGGGAATCATTCCATCAATGCAGTGTGTGGAGATATTTTTAGAAAACATGAATGACTTTAAGGCTTATGAGAAAGCAGTGGAGAAACACTACAAGGTGTACGCCAAAGTGTTTAATTTTGTAAGGGCAAAGATTCACAGGGACTTTAGCTTCTTCAAGGCATTGCCAGACTTTATCTCAATATTCAGGTACATGAAAAAGAATGAAGACCGGTTTGGAATGGATATTAAAATTGCTGATTTGATAAAAGTGGCTAAAGCCTAACCGAAGCTAACTGAGCTGAATCCTTCTCTGCTTGTCCTGTTTGAGGCCATGTTGTAATCATAGATTGTTTTTGAATACGCTTTGAACTCATCTTTCATAGGATCTAAGTTTTCTGCCAAGTAAAATCCAGGGCAATCACCTGTAAACTGATAAGTTGCATGAACGCGAGCCTTTCCTTTTTCATTTTCAAGCCAGCTGGAAAATGGATACAGATAGCAGACCCCCGGTCTGTCTGGATGCATGCTGCAGCCTCCTTTTTCATCTAAGAACCTGCAAGAGATGTGCGTCCCGTCATCAGCTTCAGTCTCATCGGTTTTTCTTTTTAGGTTAATCGTCGTCATCGTAATCATCTGACCAGAAGGTCCAGGTTCCTTATATGTAACAGTAAGAGTTTCATTTTTTATGAAATCGGATGGCTTTTGGTACTTCAAACCGTTTCCAATTGTAATCAAGTCGTCAGATGTCAGTGGCAGTCTCCCTTGCCTGTCGCAGCAGTTATGGCAGTCAGGCCAGTAACACTTCCATAGGATGTATTTTTTTTCAGAGTTCAGATAAGGCACATGAAACACTACGTCTCTTATTTTGATTGGATAGTCAGAGACATCTGTGATTTTACCCAGCATGAATTCCCGCAAAATTGGATCTACAGTCCAATCTTTTTCTAACAAATTCAGAGATTCTTCAATTTCTTTTTGTGACAACTATTAAGTTATAACATCATATGCAGATGTTATTAATGTTGAGTGAAAAAGGAAAGTATGCCTCAGCGACAGAGAACAGAAGATTTGTGTGGAGCGAAATCATTTGGCCCTTGATTTTAGAAATTAACGATGTTGCATTCTCATTAAAGCAATTTCAAGAAAAAAGAGAGCAGGTATGCAAAGAAAAAAACATAACAATTACAATTCCATCAAGAGGACTTGCATCATTGATTCAGAAAGGAATCTTATTAAAAGAAAAGAACACCTACTCAATTCATTATAGACTGATTCCATATATGCGATTAAAAGCAGACTGTGACTACGGAACTGCAATTCACGAAGTCAGAATAAAGTAATCGCAGCAAATGATTATATTCTAAAACACCAGCATTTGTTTCAGTAGCCCGATAGTCTAGCGGTCAAATAATATTTTAGATCAAGGATTCTGCCCTCTGGATCTCAAGAGTGGATAGGCGGAGACGGCAGTTCGAATCTGCCTCGGGCTACTGGAAAAATTCTCTATCTAGATGCTTGTGCTATACGTTCTAATTCATTCTTCTTTTTTACGGAAGGGGCGTTAGGGTCGTTGGCTGCTGCGAGCATTAATTGCTCTGCCATGTGCTCTTCGATAGGTTTCGGATTTGAGAATGTTGATTCTTTAATCGCGTCAGCGATAAATTTCAAAGCCAAGTCGACTCTTCTGAGGGGCGCAACATCGACAGACACATGATAGACTGTTCCGCCATATACGATTCTGGTCGTATCCTCGTTTGGCGCAGAAAATTCAACAGCTCTGACAAGAATTTCAACTGGGTTTTGACCAGTTTTAAGGGCAATAATATCAAACGCGGTTTTTACAGTGTTGAGTAGTTTGGTTTTTTTACCAGTCATTCTGCCAGTGTTCTTTGCATATTTCTTTCCAAAGTGCATTGTCTTGTTGATCAGTCTCTCAACAATGTTAACGTCTGCTTTGTTGAATCTTTTCAGTGCAGAGCGACCATAAGTATAGGGTAGAATTTGTTTTCTCAATGAGATAGCTGTCTTTAGTCCAGGATCTTTTACCTCTATGTTAGACAAATCCCACTTTCTAAACAACAGTAAATTTTTAGTTTCAGCCATTTCTCTATCTTCTTGGTTTCTCCTTCTTTCCAATTACTAATTCATGAAGTGAAGTACCATTAACTTTGAAAACTTTGAACCTAACACCTGGAATATCCCCCATTGCACCACCTTGAGTTGCACCCATACCTTGAAGATGAACCTCATCGTGTTCATCAATAAAGTTCATGGCACCATCACGTGGCAAGAACGCAGTGACGGTTTTACCGTTTTTGATTAGCTGTACCCTAACACACTTTCTGATAGCAGAGTTTGGTTGTTTTGCGGCGATGCCAACTTTTTCTAAGACAATTCCTCTGGCTTGCGGAGCTCCACCAAGGGGATCAGCTTTTTTATCAATACCAAGTTTTCTTCTTTTGTAAGTTGAGATTGCCCATCGTTGTGTTTTCTTTTTAGAAGTCAAAACTCTGCCAGCAAATAATCCAAGTGGTGATTTTCTCATATCTTACATCTCCAAGGTTGCACGTTCAGGACTGTTAATTAATACGCTGCTAATATCAAAATATCGTTTTGCAAGCAACCTTGCTTTCTCGGCATTCCTGCCTTCTCTTCCTACAACTATTCCTTTCTTTCTTGGGTCCACCATGACTATTGCTTGTTTTGATCCGTCTGCACGTGTATTTATTTTTACTTCTGAAATTAGTTTTGAATTAAGCAAGGTTGATAAAAATTTGGCTGGATCCTCATCAAACTCAACCAGTTCAACATTTCTTTTAACAATATTTTGCAAGGATTTGATGTGAATGCCGCCCTTGCCAATTGCAAGTCCCATTTTACCAGAATTGACTACAAAAATTACTCTATCCTGTTTTTCATCTTCCACACAATCACGAGCTGTTGCACCAGTTACATTTTGGAAAAGGGACATCATACGCATCTGATCAGTTGTTAGTTTAATTGATTGTGTCATTAGAATTCCTATTTATCTCCAAACAAGAAAAGTCTCATTTAAACTTACATTGCAAAAAATATTATTATTCATGTTCTCCCTCAGCTTCTGTATCTTTTAAAATTGATTTGATGTTTGCATCATCGATGGATGTAAGTGATATTGTTGAGATTCTAAATTGTAAGCCGCATAATCTGCCTAATGCAACTGATGTTCCTTGAAAGTTTACTAAAGGTATTTTTTCTTTTTTCGCATCTGATTCAATTTGCTCGAGTTTTTCTTTTTTTACTGAACGAGACAATACAATTAGCTTGGAGTTCTTCAGAGAGCTTAAAACTTGTTTAGTGCCCATAGTTAGTGCATCTTCTTTTCGGGCATCTCTTAATGATTTTTCAAGTATCTTACTCATGCTGTTACCTTATGTCGATCGTCTTGATAGGGCTTTATAGGTTTATTGAAAAACCGGTGTATATTAAAATAAAATCAGTTTAGAAAACCAAACAGAGAGCCCAGAGTAGAAAATACGAGACTTATTTCGTCTATAAAGTCAGTCGGGTCTTGTGTTTTCTTGTCGGTTTGAATCATTTCTTCAGGTACATATGATTCTGCAGGAACAATATTTTCAATGTTAGGATTTGACGCATAAGATGGATTATCAATATCCGTATTTAGTGACAACACCACATCAAGGTTTTTTTTAGCAGTCAGATAGTCAGGACTCGTCTCCAAGATTTCACGATATAACAAGATAGCATCGTCGTAATTTCTCAGATTTGCAAGGGCGTTTGCCTTGTTATTTTTAGCAGGCAGGAAACCAGGATCAATTTTGATGGCTTGATCATAGTATGTTATTGCTTCAGAAAAATGCCCTAGTTTTCCCAAGGCAGAGCCCTTGTTTGTAAGGACTTCAACGTCGTCAGGATTTTTGGTTAATGACTCATTAAAAGAATCCAAAGAACTGTCGAATTTACATAGCCTATACAGAGCAGGCCCCATCCCATCATAATATGAAATTGTATCAGTCAAGACGCTATAGTCACAGTCTAAATTAATTTGGTTTAGCATTATTCCAAGCTCGATATCTTCAACAGACAGATTGTTTTGTTTTTTAATCTCTTTGTTGTCATCGGTTTTGCCAGGAGTGTTTTTTTCATCAGCAATTTTTGTAGTAATTTCAGAATCAATTGTTTTTTTAGATGTAATGTTTTCTGAAACATTCTTGATTATCGGATTATCAGTGTTTGATTTGGAAACATTCGTTTTGGAAATGCCAGGATCATTATTTTTGTTATCGATTTTTTCAGGCTGATGATTAGAAGATTCCGGGACAGCATCAGCACCAGTTTCAGTTGTTTGTACTTTAGTAGAGTTTGCAATTTCTTCTTCAGTGTTTGTAACTATGTCTTCAGTTACGTCTTGAGGGATTTCAAAATAATCAAAAAAAGATACTGCCTCTGCTTCGCCGTAGTGGGCTTTAATCGAATAGGTTCCATCAACTCTGAAATTAACTCCAGATTTTACAAGAAAACTGGTAGAGAACTCCAGATTAGAATCAACCGAGCCAAAATAAAATCCTCCTGGCATTCCAAATGGATCGTAGATGCCAATCAATACAGACGGAGAATCTAGTGCAGAAACCAAACCTGTGATTTTAATCACATCGTCATCAGTGTATTGTTTTTTATCAGCATATAGTAAAATTATTTCAGGATCAGATGATTCAGCAATGATTTCGGGTTCAAAATCAGAGTTATCTATCGTAAAAAAATGATTTTCTGAGATTTTACCATAGCTTATTTTTACCATGTACTCTCCAGATTTGTCATAAAAGGGCGAGTCTAAGACAAAGCTTTTTGAAAATGTCTTGTCAGGAAGGATCTCCAAGTTATTGGCAGACAGTATTTTCCCATCAGGATCATAAATGCTCATGGCGATTACTGGCATTCCAAAGTCAAGAATATCACCAGATATGGTGATCGAGTCACCAGTACCGTATACCATATGATCAAAAGTCACAGTGAATGATGCAGCAAAAACATCTTCAAAGATCAGCGGAGACAGTACGGTTAACACTAGGGCAATTGCTGCAAAGTATCCTAACACACAACTAGAAACGTATTTTTCTATTTAATAACCACGTAGAAATTATACTATTCATTCAACCGTTATTGACGCATACACTGGGTTGGATATAGGGGTTGGATCATTTATCGAATTCCAAACAAATGTTTCAACATTATATGTTCCAGATTTTTTTGGGGTCCAAGATTGTGAAACATCTAAACGCTGTTTGGATGACAGTTCGCCTTGAACCCACGAAATTGATTCTACCGAATTATCTGCGTTCTTGACTTGAAAGAGATAAACAAATTTTTGTTTATACTCTTGATTATTTTGTATGGTTCCAACCATTTGAAACTGGATGTTTGTTGAGAATGAGTCTATCTTATTTGTAAAGCTGTCAGAGAAATTGATTGGCAAGCTTGTCAATCGCTCAGTTGAAGGAACAGATGAATCAATCACAGAAAAAGTTTCAATTTGCAGGTGATCTGATTTAGAGAATGGTTTTGGCAGTGTGTGATCATCGTATTTTGCAGATATTTTATCTCCAGGTAGCGCATAAAGCCTGTTCCCACTGGAGGGCGAATCTTGGGACAATATCATTGTCCCAATAAAAGAGCCAGAGCTTTCAGATGTTTCTATTCCCTCAATTTCAATTCCTGCAGAATCAGAATCAGAGAATAGATGTATAGGGATGTGATCTAGTGCCTCAGGATTCAGATTCATGTCAGGATCAACTACACGGATCATTACAGAGGCATTAGACAAGAGAATTTCTTTTAGAAATGAAATAGACCCCACATTCCAACTGATAGGAACAGACTTGACCAAGACTACCCCATCGGCAAATTCAAAAGATATGGTTACGGAGGAATCTCTGTCAACTTCTAAAAATCCACTTGTAGGACCATTGCCTGTTGTTCGTGGCATAGTGTCAATATTTCCGTCACCATTTGCATCGTGTGCAAAGCCTGTAAGAATGACCTCAGCTGTGAATATCCCAGAATTTACATTAGTCTCAGTAAATTTATAGCGTTTCAAAGAGTTCTCAGATGTGCCAATTTTAATCGAATGATCTGCATCATCGCCAATTGAATCAATCAAGTTGTTATTGGTATTCCAGCTTGGTGCAAGAATAGTCATTTTTATTTTGTCGGTCCAAGTATACACAGGCTTGTCTGTAAAAATTGGAGAATACGGGTCATTATAATTTGGAATCGATTCAGCATACGCAGGAAGAAGAATTAACGGTATGAGCAAAAAAAACAGGCGCATGATAAAAAGTAGACAATATTGAATTTAACGTTTGATGAGTTATGCTAAGATTCGTCTTCAGGCAAAGATACTGCCAAGATATTGTCACCGCGGAGTAAGATTTTTCCTAGTTTTTCTGTTTTGCCTTCAGATATATCCTCGGCATTATCCAAGGTTAGATTCATGTGGATATCAAAATCAACCAGAACGCCTTGAACAGTTCGTGTATTTCTTAATCGGAGCAAAACAACCTTATCTTTACTATTATTCATCAGTGTCGTAATTTCATCTGCCATGATCATCACCTATTTTTTCTTGCTTACTTGCATGTACAAATCAACAGTCCCGCTTCCAATAGGAATGTTACTTCCAACAATAACATTTTCGGTAATGCCTTTGAGATGTTCAATCTCTCCACCAAGTGCAGCGTGTGCAATTGTCGGAACCGTGATTTCGAATGCCGCTCTTGCAAGAACACTGTCTTTGGTACCAGCAATGCCATGCCTACCAATTTGCTGCATATAACCTCTTGAACACATCAGATCAGATACCAGCATGATGTATCTATTATCAACTTCTAATCCTTGGTCTCCCAGAGTATTGTTAAGCTCATCAATCAATGAATTCCTTGCAGCTTCAATACCCAAAGTACCTGCAATTTCAAAGACATTGTTTGTTCTTACATTTCTTTTATCAATTCCTTTAACTTCTAGTACCTTAGCAACATTAGAACCAGTTGTTTGGATTACCCATTCATCGTCCTTTTGAACCAGTGTGACCCGCTCAATATCTGGAACTCCCTTTACTGTGGTGTTTAGAACCTTGTTTCTAATTGCAATCACGGTTGCGGTATCTGATTCTTCAACCAGTTTTAGTGTGATCATTTCGCCCGTTGTCTCCGTTTTGAATTTCTTGTTTGATGCAAGTGAAGCCTCAACTTCTGCGATTGAACATCCTCTTTCTTTGAGTCTGTTTGGACTTAGGACCAATGTGATTTGGGTGGAATAGTCAGTCTCACTGTTTGAAATCAATGCGCTCACTTTTGTTTGCAAGACATTTCTTGCAACCTCGATTGCTTTTTCTCTAGACCTCTTTGATTCTTCATTAAGGTAGATATCCATAGTTGGTGTGACGGGTTTCTTTCTAGCATCAACCAATTCGATTAATCTTGGCAATCCCAACGTTACGTTTCTTTCTTTAATTCCTGCAAAGTGGAATGTCCTCAGAGTCATCTGAGTACCAGGCTCGCCAATTGACTGTGCGGTAATAATTCCTACTGCTTGACCAGGTTCTACTTTTGCTTTATTGTATAATGAAAGTCCTTTCTTACACACAGATTCTACACCTTCTTTACTAAGATTGGAGTGAAGTAACGCTTCAGTTACAAGCGAAGTCAGTCTTGGATTGAATGTCTTTGTATATTTCTTAGCAAGCACCTCAATCTCATCTTTTGTTGCCTTACTTCCAGAGTCTATAATTGTTTGAGACTCAGCCAGTCTGCTTGGGTTGAACGCTTCACCGTGATCACTTTTTTGTACATCTATGCCATCTTCGCCATAAAGGAACTGAATGATGTGGCCGTGTGGATCTCTTACTGTTCCATCATATTCTAGCCTAATGTGTTCTAATGCATTAATTAATCTACGTTGCATGTAGCCACTTTGTTGTGTTCTGACTGCCGTATCTACAAGTCCTTCACGACCTCCCATTGCATGGAAAAAGAACTCTAATGCCGAAAGACCTTCTCGGTAATTTGATTTTACAAATCCATGTGCATCGGGGTTACTATCATGTTCTTGAAAATGTGTTAATGCGCGATTTTGGAAGCCATCATGTAATCTATTACCTCTTCTTGATTGTTGACCCAATGCGCCCGCCATCTGTCCAATGTTCAAAGCTGAGCCTCTTGCACCAGTAGTAGCCATAATTCTTCCAGCGTTGGTTTGATCAAGAGATTGATCTGCAGTAGAGCCAGCTTTGTCTCTTGCTTTACCTAATTCATTAACAATGTATGCCTCTAGCGCTTCTTCAGCCTTCATACCTCTAGTAAGTTTGAGAGTTCCTTTCTCATATTGATCAGTTAAATCAGAAATGACGTCATAAGTTCCTTGAATATCGGTTAGGATTTGTTGTCTTTCTTTTTCTGGAACTTCAAGATCACCATAACCATAACTAAAGCCATAGTGAGTGATGAATTGTTTTACCATAATCAGAATCGAGTTAAGGAATGTTTTTCCAACACTGTTACCATAATCTTTGGTGATTCTATGAAGAACACTTTCTGGTTCTTCTGCTCCAATCGAAGCTTTGTCAATTACACCACTGATTAATTGACCATTTTTGATTACAACATCTTTAGGTGAACCTTGCGTACCCTTGGACCATTTTGATGTAAGGACATAGTTGAAATCCTTTGGAAGGAATAATGAAAATAGTTGTTTTCCAGTATATGCAGGACCGTCTTTTGTTTTAGTGGCAGGTTTTGGAAGAGGATCAGTGTAACCTCCAAGCATTGCATAGTTTGAAAATTCTTGAACAGTTAGAGTCGTATCATCTTTGGTTAGAAGATATGCCCCAGTTACAAAGTCTCTTAGTGCTCCAATAATAGGACCTCCATATCTTGGAGAAATAATCTGATCTTGGACTCTCATCAGAAGAATTGCTTCCGCCCTAGCCTCCTCACTTTGAGGAACATGAAGATTCATTTCATCACCATCAAAATCTGCGTTGTATGGAGGGCATACAGATGGATGTAATCTGAAAGTCTTACCAGGGAGTACACGGACATAGTGCGCCATAATAGACATTTGATGCAATGATGGTTGCCTGTTAAACATTACAATATCGCCGTCCGCCAAATGTCTTTCAATCAAGTAACCAATCTCAAGTGATTCGGCGATGATAGAACGATCTTCGACAAAGTCTAATCTAATCTTTACACCATCAGGCCTAACAATGTAATTCACACCTGGGAATTTCTCAGGTCCATTGATCACTAGTTTTCTCATTCTATCAATATTCCATTCTGTGACAATCTCAGGAATAGTTAGTTTCATGGCAACTTGTTCAGGCACACCTACTTCAGATAAATCCAAGTTAGGATCTGGTGAAATCACAGTTCTGCTTGAAAAGTCAACTCTTTTTCCAGATAATGATCCTCTGAATCTACCTTCTTTTCCTTTTAGTCTTTGAGTTAATGTTTTGAGTGGACGACCAGAACGATGATGGGCTTGAGGAATTCCAGAAACTTCATTATCAAAATATGTTGTAGAGTGGTATTGTAATAGATCAACCAGATCTTGAACGATCAATGGTGGAGTTCCTGCTTCCTTGCTTTCCTTTAGTCTTTGATTCACTCTAATGATATCCACCATTTTGTGTGTCAAGTCATCTTCAGATCTAATTCCGGTTTCAAGAATGATTGATGGTCTAACAGTAACAGGTGGAACAGGTAATGCTTGTAGAATAAACCATTCTGGTCTAGCAGTACGAGGATCATATGATAGCAACTCCAAATCATCGTCAGAGATTTGTGAAAATCTTTCTCTAATTGTAATTGGGAGTAATCTGTGTTCACCAATTTCTGTCTTCTCAACAAAGATGGTTGGCTTCGTAAAGACTAACTCGTATTGTGTTTTTCCACAATGTGGGCATTCTTTTGCTTTTTTTGCTTTTTCTATGATTTGTTCAGGGATGCGTTTTTGTGAAATTACGGTATAAGCAACATGCTTGTCTTTAATTCTTTTGAATGCATCCAAATCCTCTTGAGGGACTTTTAGCCTTGCACAAGAACGACATGTGGATTGGAGTAATTTGTAGATATTATCAATAAATGCAATATGCAGTATTGGTTCTGCAAGTTCAATATGACCAAAGTGCCCAGGACATCTTGCGGCAGTATTTCCACATGTAAGACATTTTTGGCCTGGCTCAAGGGTACCTAGCCTACCATCCATAAGGCCTCCTTGAACTGGCATTCCATCTTCATCATATGTTTCAGGAGCAGTAATTTCTGCAACAGAATACTTTCTGATTTCAGTGGGGGACCATACTGAAAATTGAATCCCATCGATTGCTTTAATTGCTTGAACAGACATCAGATTTTCTCCTTAATCAGCAAACGTGGTGCAACGTTAAGACTCTGCATCTCTTGTAATAGCAGTTTGAATGCATATGCTACAGACACAGATGAGACCTTGGCTTTATCCCCACACACTCTACAGACATATTTTCTTTGTTTAACATCATGGTAAGCTACCAAACCACATCTTTCACATACAAAGATATCAGATTTGTCAGACTCATCTAGCAGCCTATCCTTTAAGATCATTGAAGCGCCATAAGCAATCAAACAGTCTCTCTCCATTTCACCAAATCTCAATCCACCACCCCTTGCTCTTCCTTCTGTGGGTTGCTTAGTTAACATCTGAACTTGCCCACGGGCTCTTGCATGAATTTTATCTGCAACCATATGATGAAGCTTTTGATAGTAAACAACTCCAATAAAGACTTCAACCGGAAATGCTTTTCCAGTTCTTCCATCATACATTATTTCTTTACCAGAATATTTGAAATTGTGTGCATCCATTACTTCTTTGACCTCATCCATTTTTTCTCCAACAAATGCAGAGCCGTCAAATCGTTTTCCACGAAATGCGGCAGCTTTACCACAGATTGATTCCATCATCATTCCTACGGTCATTCTTGAAGGGAATGCATGTGGATTGATCAAAACATCAGGCGATATTCCTTCTGCAGTATATGGTAAATCTTCAGCTTTGGCCAGAATTCCTAGTACGCCTTTTTGTCCATGTCTGGATGCAAACTTGTCACCGATCTCAGGAATTCTCATATCTCTTGCTCTAATCTTGTACATTTTTCCACCTTCGTTAGATTGAGTCATTACCACAGTATCAATTACTCCTGCTTCGGATGGCCTTACACCAATGGAGGTATCTCGTCTATAGGGTCCAGATGATTCAAATTCCCTATATTCTTCCATGAATCTTGGAGGACTTGTTTTTCCAATTAAAATATCTCCTCCTTTAACTGGGGATTCAGATGCAACTACTCCGTCTTCTTCAAGTAATCTGTATGCACGTTCTCCTTTGTAACCCCTAATGTTATCCTCAGCATTGGGAATTTCAAAGGTATCGCGCATTCCACCGGGATATTGCTTTGCTTCGGCATCATAGATCCTATAGAAGAAAGTTCTCCCCAATCCTCTGTCAACGGATGCTTTACTCAATACTATCGCATCTTCAATATTATAACCATCAAATGGCAATACTGCAACAATACAGTTTTGGCCAGCTGGTCTGTCTTCCAGTCCCAAAAGTTTCATTGCTTTGGTATTGACGATCGGAACCTGTGGATATAGCATGAAGTGTTGCCTAACATAAGTACTTGTGTTCATCATGGGCGTAGAGAAACCCAAACTTTGTTTTGCCATTGCAGATTCGTAAGTATTTCTTGGTGATTGGTTATGTTCAGGATATGGGATAATAGAAGCCCCTGCACCCAGAATTGCAGGTGAAAATACTTCAAGGTGAGTGTATTTCTTTGTGTCTTTATCATCCAGTGTAACATAACAATTTTCTTCCTCATTTGCATCAATCATTTCTAGGACGCCCATTCTTAAAAGATCAATCCAAGAAAGTAATTTCTTTGAAATTTTATCCAACAATTCTGACGTTAGTAATGGTTTGTTATCTTTGATAATTATCAATGGTCTTAAAACTCGTCCTGCATTACAATTTACATAAAGTCTTCTTGTGGATCCTTCAACATCAGATTTGTGATACGAGATTCCAATATGTGGATGAATCTTTGAGTTTCTTCTTAGTTCTCTAAGCGATTCAGCTAATTCCGCGCCGTCTTTGAAATATCCAATTAAGCGCCCATCCACAAATACTCTGGTTCCATCTTTTTTGAGATCTTCTTTTGCGTCAAAGAAGTGGACCGTACCAAGGTCATAGATTTTTTCTATAATTTCTTCAGAAGGCACATTTATAGAGATAATTCCGGACAGTGCCAAATTTTTTACCAGACCACAATTAGATCCTTCAGGGGTTTCACTTGGACATATTCTTCCAAAATGTGTTGCATGTAAGTCTCTTGCCTCAAAGTTTGGCTGGGTTCTACTAAGTGGGGATTGGATTCTTCTTAGATGACTAATCGTTGAAAGATAATTAGTTCTGTCCAGTAATTGGGTAACACCAACACGTCCACGTCCCCAATTACCAGTCGCAATAGCATTGTTTAGTTTATCAGTAATTATTCCAGGACGGATAGCTGCAGCAACCGCATTGATTCCACGTTTTTGGCCAGATCTTTCTAATTGGTATTTCATATCCCTGACCAAATTTCTAAATGCAGTTCTAAACAAATCTGCTAACATCTGTCCTGCAAACTTGATTACTTTATTTCCATAATGATCTTTATCGTCTGGAGTAATCCAGCCTAGTTTTAATTCTAATAATTTGCAAGCCGCCTCACCTAAGAATTGTGCTTTTTCTTTTCTATTTTCAGGATGTTTCCCTAGATGTGGCAACAACCCCCAATCAAGTAAAGTCTCAGCACGTTTAATCTGAAATTCTTCTAACATTCCAGGTGCAATTCTTTTGCTGATGTAGACAATAGCATCTTTTGATGTTGGGACATCTCCTGCTTTTTCAAACGAACCTTCTAATTCATCTTGAAGATCATCAACTAATGAAACTACGGAAGCAATTTCTCGGTCAGATTCCAATCCAAGTGCTCTCATCAAGGTGACAACAGGAATATCAACTGGCGAACCAGGAATTCTAGCAACAATCAAACCGTCATTTTTCATCACAAGCTCTAATTTTGCACGATAACCAACAATTGAAGAATACACTTTAGCTTTGAAAACAATATTTCCACCAACAGTTTCTCGGTCAACAATGATTTTGTTGTAAGAAAGATCCTCCAATCCGACAATAACTCTTTCAGAGCCATTAATGATGAAGTAACCGCCGGGATCATTTGGATCTTCACCATGTTCAATTAATTTTTGAGTGGAAAAATTATGCAAGATACAAGCATTTGACTTTGCCATTACTGGGACATCCCCAATATGAACAAATCTAGATTCTAGAATCTTTCCATCTTCTACAACACTGGCTTCCATCATTACAGGTGCAGAGTATGAAACATTTCTTAGTCTTGCTTCAGCTGGTGTAATATGAGTGATAGAACCATCCAATTCCATCATTCTTGGTTGTTGAAGCTTTACTTTACCTAATTGAATCTTGTAAGGATACTCAGCATTTTCAATATCAATTTGTCCAACTTCATTAATGATACTCTGTAATCCCCTTTCTAAAAATTCGTCAAAAGAATTCAAATGTTGACGCGCTATACCTTCGCGCTTCAAGATATCCTGAATCACTGGCCAACGTTTAGTGGAAGGATCTGTCATCTAGATTTCCACCACATATCTGTAATAGAGACTTTCACCTGCAGTCGGACTTTTCCTAGTTATCTTAATCATATCTCCAGGTTTAACGCCTAGCCCCAAAATAGCAGGATCATTAACAAAGATTAGGGGTAATTCGGTAGGTTTACAATTATATTTCTTCAAAACATCTTCTGCTTCTTGTTTAGAAATTATTTCATGCATTGGCACATAGATATGATCAGGTACCAAGACTTGGTTTTTCTTAGTTGCCATTTAGAATGCCTCCAGATCGAACATTAAATGTAGCAGGTAATAATACACACAAACTGTAAAAAATTCACGCTCAGGTTAATATATATCTAATCTGAAATTCGTTAAAAAATCTGTTTTTTCTATTTTGTCAACAAATTTTATCACAACCTTAAATAGGATAAATTCAGGCGTAAAATTGATGAAAGCTCATCTATCGGTGTTTGCCCTATCTGCAATTTTAATTGCAAGTATTGGTATTGCACCAGCATTTGGACAAATACAAAACTCAATTGTTGTTACTACAGACAAATCATCATATTCAGAAGGTGATGTTATTTTAGTAACAGGAGAAGTAAGAGAACTGTATTCAGGAACACCAGTAAGTTTGATAGTTCAGAACGACAAGGCAATTGTTGCTCTCGCTCAACTAACAGTAGGTGCTGATAAAAAGTTCAGCACTGAAATTACTGCTGGCGGAACAATGAGGACAGCTGGAACATATACAGTTGAAGTCACATATGGAACCCAAAATCGTATAGCAGTAACATCATTTGAATTCGAGGGATCTACAGCGACACCATCAAGCGGTAATCCAAGAATAACTGACACAACAGTTTCAATTGAGGGTTCTAGTGATTTAATAGGATACAAGATCACAGGCGGAAAATTGCTCAACATCATGCCTGACGTAGAAGCAAAATCATTGATCGTGTCTATTGATGCTACAAGTGACGGTTCGTTGACACTTACAATCCCAAGATCCATATTGGATTCAACAATGAATGGTGAAGATGACGACTTTTTCGTCTTAATTGACGGGGAAGAAGTAGACTTTGATGAAACAACAACATCAACAGACAGAACACTTACCATAGCATTCCAAGCAGGTGCTGAGGAGATTGAAATAATTGGAACATTTGTAATTCCAGAATTCGGTGCAATCGCAGCCATGATTCTAGCAGTGGCAATTATCTCAACAATTGCAATATCTGCAAGATCAAGACTTAGTATTATGCCAAGATACTAAATTTCTTCTTTTTTCTATTTTTAAATATACATAAATAGCAATAATGCTGGATTGAATTAAGATGGAGTTTAAACGTTCTACAACATCAATGGCAATAGCCCTTATGGCACTGTCATTAATTTCTATGACCTCAATTCAGCAAGATGCTTTTGCCCAAAGTGCAGGCATGTCCATTACAGCAACAGCCGATAAAGGATCAAACACCATTGTCGTTACAGGTAAAACAGTTTCACATTTTACAGATGTTACGTTTTCTGTAATATCTCCAAGTGGAAACAATCTTGTAGCTGCATGGCAAATTACACCAGATGTCAGTGGTAACTTTGGTACGGAGTTCAAAGTTGGTCCAACATGGACTGAGAATGGATTTTACACCATAACAGCAAAACAAGGCAGTTCATCACTATACACATTAGATGTTCTTGTTGAAGTAAAAAATGGCAAGACTGAAAGAATTTCTGTAACTGAATCTAATTTACAAGGAATTTTCAGGCCAAATGAAAATAATGCTGCAGCAGATAGAGGAATCACACTTGATGAAATAATTGTCGAGAATGGTTCTACAGTGTTTGAGGTTACTGGAATGACAGACAGAGTGAGTCAAGATATCACATTAAAGGTGGTTGCACCAAATGGAAATGTGGTAAAGGTGGCTCAAGTATCGCCAATGCTTGATGGGGAATTTGCGACCGAAATTACAGTCGGCGGATCATTATGGAAACAGGATGGGTCCTATACTGTAACAGTACAACAATTCGACGATCCAAAATATACTGCTTCAACTCAAGTAGATATCAAAGACGGCGTTGTAGTACCAGAATTCGGTGCAATCGCAGCCATGATTCTAGCAGTGGCAATTATCTCAACAATTGCAATATCTGCAAGATCAAGACTCAGTATTATGCCAAGATACTAAGTTCACAATTTTTTTCTATTTTTAAATATACATAAATAGAGACAGGTATAAAACGCAACAAGATGAACAGCCGTATGTCGTTCGCGCTACTAGCCATTTTGACTGCAGTCGGTACCTTAAGTATGTCATCAGCATATGCCGCAGGAGATCTTCCTCAAGCGTGTGTAGGATGTACAATGGATGATGCGAGAGTAACAGCTAATGAGATGTTGCTTCGAGATATTCCAATATCTGTTTGGACAGATAAAACAGACTATCATCACAGTGATATGATTACAGTAAAAGGTCAAGTAGCAAATACTTCTGGATTTCCAGTAACAGTAACTGTTGTTAGCCCAACAAACGTTATTGTTACAATTGATCAACTTGTTGTAGCAGAAGATGGTAGTTTTAAGACTACACTGAATACAGCAGGTGCAATGTGGAAGTACGACGGTACCTACACCATTAAAGTAAACTATGGTAATTCTGAAAAAAGCAACAGTGTCAAAGTTGAACTATATGGTGGAGTTGTAACAGGTCCAACATCAAGTAAAGAATGCAACACAAATGAAATCGCCATAAGCGGTAATTGTGTGCCATTTAGCATAACTGGTGGAATGGTAACTGGTGCAACCATCAATACTAATGATAACTCAATCATCATTAGCATCAACGCTAAAGAAGATGGAAAATTAACCATCACCCCATCAAAAACAGTTCTAGACGGCATCTTCATGGTATTAGTTGACGGAGAAGAATCAAACGATGAGGAAATTGTTGGAAACAAAGTAACAGTAATGTTCCCAGCTGGCACTGAGAAAATTGAAATAATCGGTACCTATGTGATTCCAGAATTTGGTGCAATCGCAGCCATGATTCTAG
>JAGQHE010000076.1:0-8115 GCA_020431995.1 Candidatus Nitrosopumilus sp. | reverse complement strand
TTGCAATATCTGCAAGATCAAGACTTAGTATCATGCCAAGATACTAAAATCGCACAACTTTTTCCATTTTTTCATTTTTGATAGTAAGAGAAATATACAATTTCATATTCGTAAGTTTGTGGAATCAAGAATATTTTATAGCATCATCGCAATATTGTTGGTTTCAGTCGGAACTGTGTTTGCGCAAGAATCATTAATTTCTGTTCAAACTGATGACAACAATTATGATGAAGGAGATACAATTTTAATCTCTGGAAAAGTAGCTACAGTCGTAGGCAGTACGCCTGTAACATTACAATTATTTTATGAGGGCAATTTAGTAGACATAGCACAGATCACAGTAGCACAAGACGGAAGTTACTCTCACACAGTTATTGCAGAAGGTCCATTGTGGAAAAAACAAGGGAGTTATACTGTAAGAGTTTCATATGGAGAGGGAAATATTGCTGAATCTCAGTTTGATTATTCTCCAAAATCAAAATTGGTTGAGACAAAAACCGATTTTGAAGTAGACGCTGGAAGTAGCGGCACCTTTGACGTAAAATACACAATCAAAGGTGGAACGATTAAGAACATGATAGTAGATTCAAATATTTTTGCAATAAAGATACAAATTGATGCAATAGATGATGGGGCGATCATCCTCGAATTGCCTAGAGAGTTCATAGACGCTAAGAAACAGGATGATAAAGATGAAACATTCATCATTCTGATTGATGGGATGGAAGTGTCTTATAAAGAACCTACAGTGAATTCAGAATTTAGGACGATAGAGATTAATTTTGAACAAGGGGATTCAAACATCGACATTATTGGGACCTATGTGATTCCAGAATTTGGATCCATAGTCATGATAGTTTTAATGGTTGGGATCATGATAACAGTTCTGACCACCAGAAATAGATTCACAATTACTAGGTTTTAGAAAAAGAATATTTTTCTTTGAATGGTGAAAATGATCTAAGTTCTTTAACAATTTTTTTGAGGGCATCAACTGTTTCTTCAATTTCATTTTGATTGTTAAAGATCCCAACGGTTAATCGCAAAGAGCCTGTTATCTGCTCATGTGAAAAACCCATAGATTGTAATACGTGTGAAGCTCTTTGTGTATGAACTGAACATGCAGAACCTGTTGATGCCGCAATACCATATTCGTCAAGTTTGATAATTAGATCTTCACCGTTTATGCCAAGAAATGTGAAATGAGCATTGTTTGGAAGCCTTGATTGAGGGTCTCCATTCAGGGTTGTTTCTGGGATCTCATCCAGAACTCTCTTAACAAGAACGTCTCTGAGTTTTTTTACATGAGACATGTTAACATACAAATTATTTTTTGCGATTTCACATGCTTTACCAAATCCAACAATATTTGCAACATTTTCAGTACCCGAACGCAATCCATGCTCTTGTCCTCCACCTAAGATAACAGGAACAATGCCAATACCATCTTTTATGTATAATGCACCTATTCCTTTAGGTCCATTAAGTTTATGGGAAGATATTGATAGCAAGTCAATACCGTATTCTTTAACATCAATTGGGATTTTGCCAACCGCCTGTACAGCATCAGTATGAAATGGAATTTTTCTTTCATTGCAAAGTTTAGCAATTTCGTGAATTGGTTGGATAGTGCCAACTTCGTTATTCCCAAACATGATAGAAACCAGACATGTTTTATCTGATAAACGATTTTCCAAGTCAGATGTATTGACCATACCAAATTTGTCAACTGGAAGATAAACCACATCCACGCCATTTTTGGATAATTTTTTACAGGGCTCCAATAGTGCATCATGTTCAATTGATGATGTGATAATTTGACAAGACGTGTTTTGCAGAGATATTCCTGCCAGAACAGTATTGTTAGATTCAGTACCACCTGAAGTAAACAAAATCTCAGAAGGGTCAGCATTGATCAGTGATGCGATTTGTTTTCTTGCTTTTTCAACAGCTTTACGAGCTAATCTACCATACCTATGAATAGACGAGGGATTTCCATACTGTTCTTTGAGGTATGGAAGCATTGAATTTAGGACATCTTCATGAATTTGAGTGGATGCAGCGTTATCTAAGTAGATCAATCCACGATCACATTTATTTTTCCAGGCATATATCCTTCTGGGTCTACTTCAACAGCAACAAAACCAAGTAGCTTTAATTTTTCAGTTATTGATTTTAGTATGACATCATCAAGCAGGCAGATCATTTCTTTGCCAACTTCAATTTTTGCTGAGCCATTGAGATCACGCACTCTAACATGATTTAAGTTTGTAAGTTGTTTAATGATACTTTCTGCTAATTCAATCCGAATTAATTTTTCAGAAGTAACCCTTTGACCCCAGGGAATACGTGAAGCTAAACATGAATTTGACGGCTTGTCAAAAACAGACAGACCTACAGATTTTGCGACTTCCCTAATTTGTGATTTTGAAAAACCAGTCTCCAACAATGGACTTCTAATCCCATTTTGTTTAAGAGCCTCAATTCCAGGCCTGTAATCTCCCAAATCATCAATATTCGTTCCATCAACGATAATCTCAATATCATTTTCTTTTGCCAATTTTGTCAAATGATTTCCCAATTCCAACCTACAATGAAAACATCGATTTGAATCATTTTTTACAAAGTCTTCATTTTCTAGTTCGTCATAATCCAACAAAATCTGTCGAATTCCAATCTCAGAGCATATATGTTTAGCAGTGTCAAGTTCCTCTTTTGATAGTGTTTTGTAATCTGCAGTAACTGCAATGGCAGAAGAACCCAATTTTTTAAATGCCGCATATGCTACAAGAGCGCTATCGACACCACCAGATAAAGCAATCATCACTTTATTTTTATCCTCAAACCAATTCACAAGATCATCAAGGTGATTCATCAGAATTCTCCAATTTTTCAATCTCTTTTCTTAATAATGATTCTGTTTCTTTGACGGGTTTATCTAGGGCATTAGATATTTTTTTCAAGTCATCAAATTCTATTTTAAAATTAGTTTTGCCTTTATATGAAAACTGTTTATAGTGTACTTGAAAAGATTCCCCATTCAGAATTAAAGATACATCAAAGACTTTTCTAGGAATAATAAAGCGGTTAGAATCTAAAATCCTTATCCCCAATGTGCCGGTTTCCATAACTAATAGATCAATAATTTTATTCATATTTTTTTCAGTGCATATTACAGAAATAAGGTTAGTTGGTCTTCCTTTTTTAGAGATCCCATTATAAATCGAAACATCTCTGGCTCCTTTTTCCATGATTTTTTCAATTAAATTTCCCAGAATTTCTCCTGAAACATCATCTACATTTGTTTCGAGAATTTTTACAGCATCAATTTCAAAATTAGATTCAGAACCTAAAACTATTTTCAGTACATTTGCGAAACTTTCAAAGTCTTTCTGGCCAGCACCATAGCCAATTGAATCAATCTTCATTTGAGGATAATAAGAAACAGGATTTACGGCCAAATTTACCAAAATGCAAGCACCTGTAGGTGTAGTTAATTCTTCATTTGCATTATTCCCTTTTATGACCAGATTTGAATTTTTGAAAATTTCAAGAATAGCACTAGCAGGATTAGACATCATGCCATGTGAAAATGTTACAGAGCCGCCACCCACAGATATCGGGAGACAGACTATTTTTTGATCAAATAGTGCCAGATCCTCTAATGCAATTGCAATACCGACAATGTCTACAAGAGTATCAATACTAGAAGATTCATGAAAATGAACCGAATCTTCAGAGACGCCATGAATTTTGGATTCTGAAGAAATCAGTGTGTCAATACATGACTCTGCAAACATCTTTGCTTTTTCAGAAAGTCCAATTGCGTGTGCAGTGTTATTAATTGCCTGTTTGATTTCCAAGCCTTTTCTTTCATGAACATCTTCATCAATGTCTAGAATTAGTTGAAGGGATTCAATTCCATGCTTCTGAATTTTTTGAAAATCAATTTTCACTATAGAAGAACCAGCAAGATATTTTTCGGCTTGTTTAATTCCATCAAAAATCTTATTTTTGTTAGCGCCTAGATCTACTAAGCTACAAAGTAACATATCTCCAGAGATACCAGCAATTTGTGGATCTATTACAAGTACCATAATTCAAAATTATCAAAAATGCTTATAAATTCGCCTGATTACTGGCGAATTTCATTAGATTTAATAAATCAAAATCAACGAGTTTTTTTATGATTACGATTATTGGTTCCGGAAAAGTGGGAGGAGATGCTGCCTTGTTCTCAGCACTGAAGAGATTAGATGATCAGATATTGTTGTTAGATGTTGCTGAAGGGCTTCCACAAGGAGAGGCGATGGACATCAATCACATGCTATCGGAGCAAGGAATTGATGTAGAGGTAAAAGGTTCTAATAATTTTGCAGATATGAAGGGCTCAAACGTTGTAGTGGTAGTTGCAGGCTCTGGAAGAAAACCAGGGATGACAAGAATGGATCTCTTAAAAATTAATGCGACAATCGTGAAAAGTGTAGTAGAGAACATCAAAAAATATGCAGATAATTCTATGATTATCCCAGTTACAAATCCATTAGATCCAATGGCATATATCACATACAAGGTATCAGGATTTGACAGAAGTCGAATTTTTGGAATGGGTGGAATGCTTGATTTGTCAAGGTTTAGACAATTTATTCATGAGGCAACAGGTCATTCTCGTGATTCTATCAGAGCATTAGTAATAGGTGAACATGGGGAAAACATGTTACCATTACCAAGATTTTCATCAGTATCAGGAATTCCATTATCATCATTTCTTCCAAGAGAAAAATTAGATGAACTGGTTCAAAACACAAAACAAGTTGCAGCAAAAGTCATAGAACTAAAAGGTGCAACAGTTCATGCTCCTGGAAATGCAATCTCTGCAATTATTGAGTCAGTAGTAAGAGATAGAAAACAAGTGATTCCGGTTGCAACATATCTTGACGGAGAATACAGCCATTCAGATGTAACAATAGGCGTTCCAGCAATTATCGGAAAGAAAGGAGTAGAAAAAATCATCGAATTGGACCTAAATGATGAAGAGAGGCAAGTATTTGACAGAGCAGTTAAGAATGTCAAAGATGCCATATCAGGTATTGAAATCTAAGCGTTTTTTTATCATAACATAGAAAAAACGTTGTTGGAAATTCAAGAAATTTTAGAATCATTAAAAGCAGGTAAGACATCTGTCAATAATGCAAAAAAACTTCTTTCGCTATACTCAATTGAAGAAGTGGAAGGGTTTGCAAAAATAGATATCAATAGAAGAAAAAGAAGAGGCATACCGGAAGTAATTTTTGCCGAAACAAAAAAATTAGATGAAATTAAAAAAATCATTGAAAAAACTCTAGAAAAAACAAATTCTGTTATCGTTTCAAGAATTAAGGAAAATGACTACCAAAAGATCATATCTTTTGCAAAGAAATTAAAACTCAAAATAGAAATTGGAAAAAATTCATCATCGTTGTTATTATTCAAAAACCCAATTAAATTTCACGGAGGAAAAATTGGAATCTTAACTGCAGGCACATCAGATATCGGGGTTGCAGAAGAATCAAGATTAATGTGCAAGGCAATGAACTGTAAATGCATTACAAGTTATGATGTGGGAGTTGCAGGCATACAAAGAGTTTTTCCAGTTTTGAAGAAAATGATAAAAGAAGACGTAGATTGCATAATAGTTGCTGCTGGAATGGAAGGGGCTTTAGCTACTCTGGTGTCCACCATGGTGGACATTCCAATAATAGGAATTCCGACATCGGCAGGGTATGGGTATGGCGGAAAAGGCATTGCAGCACTTGCTTCAATGCTTCAAAGTTGTTCGCTAGGATTATCAGTTGTAAACATCGACAACGGAATTGCAGCTGGAGGAATAGCAGCAAACATTGCAAACAGAGCATCTAAAAAATATTCGAGACCCGATTTAAAAAAATAAAAACATTCATTCTCGTAAATGATATATAGCATACTTTAACAAAGTCTCGTAATTGACTGGGAAACGTATTGTACTTACTGCGGATCGTAGTTTGATGACTAATTATAGAGGCAATTTTCTTTATGGGTTTATTGCATGTGGACCATATGAAGTACTTCCAGAATGGGTTTTTGATAAAGTATTTTGTCCTTCTGTAGAAACAGATCCAATAACAGGCGAAGTCAAGGTTGCTCAAGTAGGATTAAGAAGAATTGAAAGTTCGTTGCTTCAGGGAGGATATAAAAGAGATGATGTGTTTCTTGCACATCCTGAAATGTTACATAAATCAATTGGTCCAGATACCAAGGTCGTAGGGATTAACGTAATGGATCCATTAGGGATGGCTCCAGTTACAACAACAATGTCTCCTGAAAAATTGTCATATGTTGCAATGAAGTTCAAAAAAATGTGTGCCAGTATCATCCAACTCAAAAAGAAATATGATTTCAAAGTTGTAGTTGGAGGTAACGGTGCATGGGAGCTAGCTAAATCAGACAGGATGAAAATACATGGCATTGACACCGTCGTTGTAGGTGAAGCTGACGAGCTAGCCGTGGACTTGTTTCAAGATCTAGAAAAAAATGACGCTCCAGAATTGATGCATTGTTTTGTGAGAAATCTTGAGAACATACCAATAATCGAAGGCCCGACAATCAATTCGTTAATTGAAGCAATGAGAGGATGCGGGAGAGGGTGCGATTTTTGTGATGTAAACAAAAGATCAAAGAAGGATCTTCCACTAGACAGATTACAACATGAGGCAAAAATTAACTTGGATTATGGATTCGATTCAGTTTGGCTACATTCAGATGAAATGTTACTTTATGGATGTGATAATAGAGACTTTGTTCCTAACAGAGATGCAATAGTAGATTTATGGAAAGGGCTCAAAGGACTAGGAGCAAATTTTATCGGGACTACACACATGACATTTTCAGCAGTTGCTGCAGATCCGTTATTAATGCAACAGATTTCACATGTCAACGAGCAAGACAAGACGGGGAGATGGCTTGCAACTAATTTAGGTATAGAAACAGTGGCACCAGCAATGGTAAAAAAACACCTAGGTGTGAAAACAAAACCATTTGCACCTGAAGAATGGGGAAGTGTTGTAAGAGAAGGTGCAAAGATTCTAAATGAGAATCACTGGTTCCCAGCTGCAACAATCATTATTGGCTGGCCGGATGAAACGCCAGACGATATTCAATACACTATTGATATGATGAGTGATTTTAGAGAAATGGATTTCAGGGGCCTGGTTGCACCATTACTTTATCAAGACTTTAGCGAGAAAAATTCAATGCATTTTGGAAACCTAAATGAGGCACAATTCACATTATTTTGGAAATGTTGGGAAAATAACTTGCGCGTGATCAACGACATCATTCCAATTATTCTCAGAAACAAGACATATGGGCCACCAATGAAGGTATTCATGTATGGAATTCTCAAAGCAGGCACGTGGGCAATTATGAGATACCTGCGAGGATTGTGCAAAGATCTTTTCAACGGAAGAACCCCTGATGAGATTATTGATAAATATGCAAGAAACAGGTCTGTGTCTGCACCAAAAATTCAAACAAAGAAACTATAGACTTTCAATGGCTTTATCAGCGATGGTATTTCGTTTTGGGGTAAGAGAGATAAAATAGACTTTATCAGCCCTCTCGATAGTTTCAACTTTTTTGTACGACTTTGATTTTACATCAAATTCATAGATTCCAGGTGCAAGTGAACCCTTTGCATAAAGCATAAGATATGTTTCTCCGGTTGCAGGACTAAGCGGTATAAAAGACAACACAAAACCCTTGTAGGAGTTTACAGGCATAGTATTTTTCATTGGAGGAGCTGCTGATGTCATATACATCAAGAGATCTTCAACGGTATCAAATTCCTCATACTCGGTATGCATGAGATAAGCTAATCAGTTTCAGTATAATAACCTATTAAAGAAATGAATCTATTTTCTGGATTTGATATGATTGTGAACTTTGAATCCGATTAATGCAGGTGCTGCAACATACATTCCCAGGTTAAGCGCAATTACGGAAATTCCCAATCCAAGCACTTCGACTTCTGAGCCGCCATCAGCCAGTGTCATGATGGACAGTGTCGAGATCATCGGAGTGATGAATGCCCTAACCACC
>JAGQHE010000007.1 GCA_020431995.1 Candidatus Nitrosopumilus sp. | reverse complement strand
ATGGCAATGTTATGGATGCCACCAAATCCGGATCACATAAAGATTCAACAGATCACTAAGGTCGAAAAAGTAGAGCCCGAAGGTATGATTGGTCTTTGGAAAGGAGTGTCAAAAGACGACATCACTACGGTTCCACTGTAGCTAACTGAATCCGGCACCAAAGTCGGTACCTTTCTCCAGGAGATCACCAGAATCAGAGCTTTTTAATTTCCTATACAACAGGGTCTCAAAAACCAACTTCATTGCGTCCTCATCGTCAAGACCGCAGTCTTTTTTGATCAGATTTTTGTATTTTTCCAGTTTAGTGACATTCTGCTCATCAAATGAAACGTCATCATGAACCATCAGATTTGCTATTTTTTCAATTTCGGAATTTTGCTGGTTATCATCCATAACTTTCTATGTTTTTGCTAGTAATTAACACGTTCTGATAACAAATTACAAGTCAGAAATCAATCCCGAAAGAAAATCAGAAAACTCATCATCAGAGAAAGCAATTGTCTCGACTTGATTCTCTTTTCTAGCAAGTTCTGCAGACTCTAGGTGATAGCAGGTAGTTTTTCCTGCTAATTGCCCAAAATAAAATCCAGGACAAGAGCAATAATGACCATCAGGATCTAACCAGTGCTCTTCACCAACGCCAACCACTGTCCAGATTTTTCTTTGGCTAGGCTCAAAAATATGCAGTTTAACCCGTTTTTCAGAAACTATTGACCGGATACGTCCTAGGTCTTCTGTCATAAGGGTTTAATCACATATCCAAGGTATAACCTTGATGCCGCAAACCAGAATACTGCCAACAAAACCTGTATTGATCATGGAAGGAAAGAAAAAGAATCTAGTCATCACAGATTTGCACATTGGTTTTGAAAATAGCATGCTATCAAATGAAATTTTTGTAGGAAAGAATTCCACAATTAATGAGACGATTCTGGAAGTATCAGAGATAATAGAATCTGAAAAGCCGGACTCGGTAATTTTACTAGGAGACATCAAATCAAGCATAAAAAGTATTTCAAGGAATGAGTGGAATGAAGTCCCAAGATTCTTCAGAGAGATCAAAGAAAAATGCGACGTCATACTAATCCCAGGAAACCATGATGTAAACATTCAGAGATTGATTCCAGATGGCATCACAATGATCAGTTCAACCGGAATGATAGAAGATAATGTGTTACTTACACATGGACATACGATGCCTTCAGAGAATTTTTCACATGTGAATAAAATAATCATGGGCCACATTCATCCGACATTTTTCCATGAAGACTCCATAATGAACGGTCAAAGGGTATGGGTATCAATAAAGACAGCGAAAGAAAAGATATTTCCAAACAGAGCAGGAGAGATTGAGGTCATCATCATCCCGTCATTTAACAGGTATTTTTATGCAACACATAGAAAGCAATACAAGAGATCAATATCGCCAATAATCGACAGGATAAAACCAGTCTTATCTGCAAGAATAGTAACGCTTGACGG
The DNA here is from genome assembly GCA_020431995.1 of Candidatus Nitrosopumilus sp. Classification (GTDB taxonomy): domain Archaea; phylum Thermoproteota; class Nitrososphaeria; order Nitrososphaerales; family Nitrosopumilaceae; genus Nitrosopumilus. Next base: position 1,905 of record JAGQHE010000007.1, on the reverse strand, counting down.
GGCAATTATTGGAAACGAATCAATCATAGAGCAAGTGATTTGATCAGAGAATTTCAGAACAGATGTTTCAAAGCCCAGTTACGATATTTTGTGATTTTTGTCATCTCATATACTTCAATAAAGGACATGGACTCCCAAAGCATGATTGAACCAGTTTTTCTAGACACATGTCTGTTGTGGTCACGGACTAAAGCATTTGGGCATGAAAAATTACGTGTAATTATCATAAGGCTCTATTGGATCAATAGTTGGTTTGTTGTCCTTTAGCCATTCGAGGGTTTTTACAAAAGAATCTGCAAGCTCGATTGTAGTCAACACTGGAATTCCCAACTCTAAGGATTTGCGTCTTATTTGGTATTCATCATCTAACATTCCAACGTATTTTTCAAGAGTAGAAGTGCTTGGAATGTTTATGATAAAGTCAATTTTTCGCTCATAAAGAAGATCCGCAATGTTGGGTTTTCTTTGAGGTTCTGAAATTTTGTGAACTATTTGCACTTCACCAATTTTTTCTTTAAAGAACTCAGCAGTGTGCTCAGTTGCAAGTATTTCAAATCCAAGCTGTTTGAGTCGTGCGATTGTAGACGCCAGTTTTTCTTTGTTTTGAGCACCGCCTACTGTTATGAGTGCAGTGCCAGATTTTGGAAGAGTGTATCCTACTGATATGAGGCCTTTTGATAATGCGTCATAAAAGCTGTTTCCAAAACATGCAGCCTCCCCAGTGGACTGCATTTCAACCCCTAGCGCAATGTCTGCCCCTTGTAATTGCATAAAGGAGAACTGAGGTACCTTGATTCCATAATTCTGAATTCGCTGCCACTTGTTTTCAGGGATTTTGGGCAAGGGTTTGTCCAAAATTGCCTTGGCAGCAAGTGAGATCAAATTTGTTTTGACTAGTTTTGATACAAATGGCATTGAACGTGACGCCCTTATATTCAGCTCAATCACATAAACCTGATCATCATGAATCAAAAATTGTAAATTAAAAGGGCCCTTGACATTAAATGTAAGCGCAATCTTTTTTGTATAATCATTAATTATTTCAACAATCTTGTTACTTAGACGCCAAGGTGGAATGCACATCATTGCGTCACCGGAATGGACACCTGCACTGTCAATGTGCTCGACTATTGCGCCAATCACTACTTCCTTTCCATTGCTAACTCCATCAACATCTACTTCAAGTGAGTTTAACATGAATTTTGAAATAACTACAGGATGATCAGGTGATACGTCGGTTGCCTCCTGAACATATTGTTTTAGTTGCTCTTGTGACCAGACAACTTTCATTGCAGCGCCAGACAGGACATACGAAGGCCTAACAATTACTGGAAACCCGACATCCTGTGCAAAATTTTTTGCCTCATGGAGATTTGTAAATGCTTGCCATCGAGGTTGTTGTATGTGAAGATTGTCAAGTGCTGCACTAAACTTTGAGCGATTCTCTGCCCTATCAACATCATATGCGGTGGTTCCCAGGATATTGATTCCATGTTCCGCAAGTCCGGGTGTCAGGTTGTTTGCAGTTTGTCCTCCAACACATGTGATGATTCCTCTTGGATGTTCAAATTCGCTAATATCTAAAATCCTTTCTTCAGTGAGCTCTTCAAAGTACAATCTAGTACATATATCGTAGTCGGTGGATACTGTTTCAGGATTACAGTTTACAACAGACACGCTCTTCTCCCCATTTTCTTGCAAGCCCCACACCATATTGACAGTTCCCCAATCAAATTCAACGCTGCTTCCGATCCTGTAAGGTCCAGCTCCCAAAACAACAATTCCTTTTTCATCATCAGGAATCACGATGTCATTAGAGTGTCCCCCATATGTAAGGTACAGGTAGTTTGTTACTGCAGGCCACTCAGCTGCCAGAGTGTCAATTTGTTTTACAGATGGCAAGAC
>JAGQHE010000075.1 GCA_020431995.1 Candidatus Nitrosopumilus sp. | reverse complement strand
TCCGGTTTCAATTAATGTGAAACCAGTTGCAGCTAAGCCGGTATCGGATGTGATGGCCAACAATGCGTCAGAACATGCACTTCCAACTGTTGGTGTTTTCCATAATTTGTCATCAAAGGTGACATCTAGTAATCTACCTAGTTGATCGCCATCAGAGAGTGGAATTGATGTACCGCCGTTGGCTTTTGTTGCGCTGCCGACGACGTCATTATTGGCATCTCCTGCTGGTACGAAAACGGTAGTGTAGATATCAACAAGATCAGAGTCTACGTTAAGATCTAAGTCTTCTAATGTAATTGTAACTGTGTCAGCATTCTTGAATGAACTTTGATCAAATGATACAACACCTGAGTGTGATGGAGCCTCTTCTTGATCAGCTACTTGGGTAACAACACCATCTGCACCTAAATCGTTATAGTTGACTCTTGGAGAGTCTTCATCGGTTAGGTCTTCAATTACGATGAAACTTGGATCATCTGCAATTGTGGATAATCCAGTGTATGTTGTTGGATCAAGTATGTTTAGCTGATTAATCATGACATATTCCAAGCTACCTGCAAAGGTACTTGTGTTATCACCTGTCTCTTCTAGTTCTAATCTGACTATTTGGTTAGCGATTCTTTCGTCTGCTTCCAATCCGTCACTTAGGTAACCAAATGAGAAGAAGTCTGCAACTACTGCGTCCTTAAAGTTAGCAAATCCACCTGTTGTTGCTACAATAGCAAGACCAACGTCAGCTTTTGCTGGGATGGACTGGATGTAGTCAATAGTTGAATTTGTAAGTTGAGTTAGGGATTGAGCTTTAACACCATTGGCAATTGTAAATGCAAATGTTGTTGGGCTCAATGTTCCATTAGCACCGATAATGTTACCAGCTGTATTGTTTAATAGATAAACATCAAATGGTCCTGTAGCATTTAGGCTTCTAACATCTAAGTTAAATAGACTAAATCCTCTCAGAGCATCTCGGTCTAGTACAGTTTTTTGCAAATCTTCGGCAGTTGTCCTGTAATCAAATGCGATTGAGTCAACTGTTACTGCGGTTGCAGTGGTGTTCAAGATTGCTCTTTCACTGAATTTTTGTACAGTTACGGTAGCATTCTGTGAACTGGTAAGTGGGGTGGTAACAGTTGTACCACTCACGATACCTGCAGTTGAGTTATCAAAGTATACAGCCTTGAGGGCAGTGCTAGATCCTGTGCCTTTTTCACCAAGTGTGAATGGATCGCCAGTTGATAGTGCTGGAATCAATTTTACGTTTGGATTGTTGACATCAAGATCTTCGTCTGCTCTACTGTTTACGTTGGCATCACCATCGACTAGTGTGACTGGAATCTCTTCACCAGAGTTCCATTCATTGTCAGATGGCATGATGTCAACTTTAGCAAAGCTGTGACCTACAAGAATTGTAACTGGGGTCTCATTATAATCAATAGATGCGGAGGTTCCCCTCTTTGCAGTGCTAGTGATTATGATGTTGGATGTATCTGATTCATCATATGTACCAAATACTCCGCTGTTTGGACCCTGTTCTGTGAGTGTTACTGGTACGGCTCCAGCCAAAAATCCACCTAGGGTGGAAAATACGGTTGGGTCATCAGATCCAGTTGCAGGAATGATAGCAGAATCATCGTTATCCTGTAGGGTACCGACTATTCCTTTACCTTGTACATCTGGATTGAATTTCAGTACACAGTTGTCTTCACACATTAATGCAGATAGTTGAGAAGTAAGTGTGTTAGTATCAGTGTTTGAGGAGACATCACCATCTTGGAGTCCGTTCTCATCGAATACTTGGTAGTTTGTAGAATGTGTTCCTACTGTACCAAATGTCCAAGAGTCTTCATCCGTTGGGTCAACGTTCAACCATAAATCAGTGATAGTAGCATGCACTTGTGCTCCTTGAGGATATACAGCTCTGTCTAAGCTTGAAGAGGCATATTGATCCACAGTATCATATGTGAGTGTTACTGATTGAGCACCACCACCTTTGTTATACTGTACAACAACATTGCCACCTACTGACAAAGTATAGAGTTGTATGTAAGGCCATTCGCCTAATTCGTCAACACCGATCTGACCAACGCTTGTTCCGACGTTAGCAGATGGGTTGGCGTTAAGCTGTTTTGCTTCTCTGACAACATGGAGTATTCCTGCGTCTGGTGCATCTACTGCACAGTTTGCATTAAGTCGTTGCAATGCGACACCAACGGTATCTGCAAAGTCAACGTCTGTTGCTGCTAAAGCTTCTGCAGCAGTACAAATAGCACCAAAGTCCAGGCCTTCACCTTCAGTGGCACCAACGGTACCATCTGCGATAACGGCGCGTGGTTTGTCAGCGAAGTAACCATACCAGTTACCGTCTACGGCTTGAGCCATTCTGAGCTTTTTGCCGTTAACAGTAACGTCTGGTTCACCTTTTCCTTGATCTGTATCATTAATGTCTGAATCAATCACAACGACCTCAATTACTTGAGGTCCTGACATGTAGTTATCAAATTGTGAGTTTTCTGCGGAAACAAATAGGTTAGCGTTGGCTGCAAATGCTGCTGGCATCATAGATGGAGCAGCAAATGACATACCACCTGCTAACATAATTGTCATTAATGTAAGACTAGTTATTTTACGTCCTATTTCGTTATTCATGTTATTGGCTTTTTTCAATAAAATTTGTATTTAAGGCTAATGGACAATTTGTCCACAATTGTATCATTTTTTGTGATTATTTTACGATTTTGACAAATATTATCAAAATTCCATAATATTTTAATCTAAAAATTGGAAATACCAATGGGATTATTTGATTGATCTGAATATTTTACAATATTTTTTTGAATTTATGTAATTTTTACAGGCTAGATTAAGCCTTTATTACCTTGCCCAAGAGGCCATTATACAAATCAATTGCCTCAGGCTCATCCTTTGGTCCAACAATTACTGCAGATCCTTTCTTCATAAAGCTTACAGATAATTCATTAGTTCTCATTGACAGCCCCAAATCACCCTGATTTTCTACAATGAATCCTTTTTCCCTAGCAGTGTTTGTTATAGTATCAACATCAATATCAAATGTTTTGGTCGGAGTGATAGAATAAGTTCTCTTTCCCCTGTTTCTTCCACACAGTTCCTCCAGAATCAATTCCTCTCTAGGAACAACTTCAAGTTTTCCTGTTCCACAGATTGGGCATTCTTCAGCCCTGAATGTCCTGGTACTGTTAAAGTCAAGAGTCTCCAAATCAATGTGCAGGATTCTCTCAGAGAGGCTCGGTTTTTTTCCGGTTATTATTTTTACAGCTTCTGCAACCTCTATTCCGCCAACAATAGAAAGTATTGATGGATGCACCCCCTCAATGCTACATGTTGGCATAGCATCTTCATCCAATTCTGGAAACATGCAGTAGTAGCATGCACTTTGTTTTGGCAAAACAGTGAACGCTTGTCCTGAGACTCCAACTGCAGCTCCCGTAACAAACGGAATTCCGAATTTTACACATGCTTTGTTTAATGCATATCTTGCATTGACGCTGTCAAGTGCATCAACTACAACATCGCATCCCTCAACAACTTCAAGTGCAGTGTAATCATTGACAGATACTGCCAATGCCTCTATCCTACAATCAGGGTTTAGTTTCTGTAGTTTTTTTGCAGCGACCTCCACTTTTACTTGTCCAACATCATCTTCATCAAACATTGTCTGACGATGCAGATTTGACAATTCGATTACGTCTCGATCAACAATACGTAGAGTTCCAACACCCATGGCAGCAAGTCTTGATGTGATGGGATTTCCCAAACCGCCGGTTCCTACAACACATACCCTGGAATTCTTTAATTTAAGTTGTCCCTGATAGCCGATCTCTTCAAGCATTACTTGTCGAGAAAATCTATCAAGTTCTTTAGAAGACAGTTCTTCTGAACCTCCAGCTACTGCAGGCAAGATATACACTTCATCTCCATCTTTTATTGTAGTTTCCATGCCGCCAGAAAATTTTGCGTTCTTTCCGTTGACATAGATATTAATCAAGGAACGTGGAGTTCCGTCTCCTTCTAAAACACGTCTTTTGAAATCATCACCCATGATGTCGGAGACTTTTGCGAATGCTTCTTGTAACGAGTCTGCCGAAATTTGGGTTTTCTTCTCACCGCCGCTTTGATTAAGTACGGACGGAATGGTAAAAGTGATGTTTGCCATCAGTTCACTACCGCCGAGATTTCAGATATGTCTGCTTTCATTACCATGGGTTTTTTCAAAACCTCCATTATAGCCTCTGTTGCTTTCAAACCATTGCCAGTAACATAGCACACTACTTTGTCATTTGCATCAATCCTTCCTTGTTCCACCATTTTTTGGAGAATGGATACGGATACTCCACCTGCAGGTTCTGTGAAGATTCCTTCAGTTTGCGCAAGTAGTAAGATCGCATCAAGAATTTCCTTGTCGGTGCATTCTTCTGCAAATCCATTGTATTGTGCTAGACGTTTCAAAACATATCTGCCATCACCAGGATCACCTATGGCCAGACTTTTTGCTACGGTGTCGGGGTTCTCAACAGGAACGACATCTTTAGAATTTTTCTTAAATGCATCAACAATTGGTGCGCATCCATGTGGTTGCGCTGCTATCATGTGCATGCTAGATACATCATCAAGTAGTGAAACGGTTTGTAATTCTTCAAATCCTTTACAAATTGCGTTGAGCATTGCTCCACTACCTACAGGGACTATTAGCTGATCAGGCACTTGCCAACCTAGTTGCTCTGCCACTTCAAACGAGAATGTTTTAGAGCCTTCTACGTAGTGAGAGCGCATGTTAATGTTAACTACTCCTATTCCCTTGCTATCACCAATTTGTGCTGCAATTCTGTTTGCATCATCATACGTCCCATCAACTGCGATGTAATTTGCCCCATATGACAACGCCTGTGCAATTTTTGCCATCTCAATATTGCTTGGTGCAAAAACATGGCATGGCAGCCCAGCTTTTGCAGCATGTGCTGCAGTGGCTGATGCCAGATTTCCAGTCGATGCACACCCAACGGATGACAGCCCAAATTCTTTTGCTTTTGATATTGCAACTCCTGCTGGCCTGTCTTTGAATGAGAATGTTGGGTTTACAGAATCATTTTTTATGTAAAGATTGTTTAGTCCTAATTTTTTTCCAAGATTGTTAGCCTTGATAAGAGGAGTCATTCCTGCACCGATGCTGACAATATTTGATCTGCTTTCTATTGGTAATAACTCAAAATATCTCCAATAGGTTTGCTCACGGTTAGAAAATGTATCTTTTGTAATGGCAGGAAAGTCATATTTTACATCAAGAGGCCCAAAACACTCATCGCAGACATACTTGAAAGCAGTGTCATAGTCTTTTTTGCATTCTCTGCATTGCAGCGATGTCCTAGTCAAGATCAGTTTTTCCTTGAATAACATACATAAAAAATCCTAATATCAAGTTAAGCAATACTGGATTTTGTTCGATAAAAATATAGTGAGAATCATCCTTGATACCATGATAAAAGGGAATAATGCTTTTTTCAAGTAAAAATTTGAAAAAATAAGATATTTTGTAAATTTTTCAATAATGAGTAAGGTTTTTAGAGATTTTATAGAAAAATCATTCACATGAAGAAAGGTACAATGATAGGAATTGCGGTTGGCATTGCATTTGTGGTGGTTTTAGGCGCAGTATTGGCATTTCATGAAGAATCAGAGACGGAAGACATGGCAGATAAGATATCATCAGATGAGGAGATCTCTCCAGAAGTTCAACAAAAACTTGATGAGATTGAAAAAATTAATTTGGAAAATGAGTATTCGCCAAAGCCAAGAGAATGGATCACTTCTGGTCCTTTCCAGATTGATCGAAGCGAGTACGTGATTGGCGAGAAGATATTTCTAGTTATTGGAGGATTGCAGCATAACGAAAAGGGTCAGGTTGCATTCCTAAGACCGCTCAACGAAACTCATTATGATGTTTATCAGACAGTTCCATTTGATGGTGCAAAGAAAAACATTTTTAATTATTACATACAGCCTCAGCTCTCAAAGAACAGAGGACTGTGTTCGGTAGATGACATAGTTGGCGATTGGGCAGTGGTATTTAGGGGAACTGACTATCCAAATTTGAAATTCAGAATTACAGACGAGATTCTTCCCGGAGATGAAGCCAGTTATGAGCCTGTGTGTTGAGTCATTTTAAGGCATTATGAAAGCAGGCTCTCTCACCAGTATGGCACGCAGGACCAGATGGGTCTACAAGATAGATAATTGCGTCAGAGTCACAGTCAACTAGAATTTCTTTAATCTTTTGAGTATTACCAGACTCTTCACCCTTCATCCAGAGTTTGTTTCTTGAGCGACTCCAAAACCATGAGTTGCCAGTTTTTTTTGCAAGTTCTAGCGATTCTTTATTTGTGTAAGCTAATGTCAGAACATCTTTGGTGTTAGCATCCTGAACAATTACAGGAACCAAGCCCCCACTTTTTTCAAAGTCTATATCGCTAATGGATTTATTCATGTTTCAAGTTCATAAATTAGACATTATAATCTTACAGGGATTTTTTTTTCTTTAAGATATGTTTTGACGCCTTTGACCCCATGGGTTTGGTAGTGGAAAATAGATGCAGCTAGAGCAGCGTCGACATTTGATTTTTCAAACACATCCACCATATCATCAGGCTTTCCACAGCCGCCTGACGCAATAACTGGAACAGATACAGAGTCTACAACAGATTTTGTCAATAAAATGTCATATCCGTCTTTTGTGCCATCTTTATCAATACTAGTAAGCAGAATTTCCCCAGCGCCAAGTTTGTCTGCTTCTTTTGCCCACAAGATCGCATCAATCCCTGTTCCTTCTTTTCCACCATAAATGAAGACCTCAAACCAGAATTTTTTGTCGTCTTCCGAAAAAACAGTGACATTTGTTTTGAGATCATAATTTCTCTTGGCGTCAATTGCAACTACAACACATTGTCTGCCAAATAATTCCATCAGTTCGGTAATTACTCGGGGATTCTTTATGGCGCCAGTATTGATTCCAACTTTATCAGCACCATTCAAGAGAATGTTTCTTGCATCATCCAGTGATTTTACTCCGCCCCCTACGGTAAATGGAATGTCAATAACTGACGCCACCTTTCTCACTAAGTCTTTGATTGTTTCTCTTTGCTCATCAGACGCGGTGATATCTAAGAATACAAGCTCGTCTGCACCCTCGTTGCTATACTTCTCAGCTAATTCGACAGGATCGCCTGCATCTTTTATGGATTCAAAATGAAGTCCCTTTACAACTCTGCCATTTTTTACATCAAGGCACGGGATAATTCTTTTTGTTAAAGTCATACTAGCTTTGCATCCCCAATGGATATTTTATTTTCATACAGAGCTTTCCCCAAAATTACTCCAAATGCATTTTTTTCTTTGACATCCTTAATATCATCAATATTTGATATGCCACCACTTGCGATTATGTGCGCATTGCTAAAGTTGCATGCCTGTTCTAGAAATTCCAAATCAGGGCCCTGCATCGTCCCGTCACGATTTACATTTGTTAGTAGGAATTCAGTAAAGCCCATCTCAAGAAATTCTTTTATGGACTCAATTAGTTCGATTCCAGTTTTGTCCTGCCATCCATGGATGACTATTTCGCCGTCTTTGTGATCAACAGATATTACAATTTTTTGAGACCCCAGCGACATGAGCAGTTTTTTTAAGAGGGCTTTGTCTTTGAAAGCGAGAGTTCCAAGTACCACCCTACTTGAGATTTTAACCATATCCAGGATGATTGATTCGTCTCTTAGGCCACCTGCAACTTCAATTGGAATTGACGTTTCATCAAGAATTTTCTTAATTACGTGGAAATTTGATCCAATTCCCAAGGTTGCGTCCAAATCTACAATGTGAAGCATGTCAGCACCGTCTGCTTCCCATTTTTTTGCGACTTTTACAGGATCATTATCGTACACGGTTTTCTGCTTCGGATCACCCCTGTAAAGTCTGACTACTTGCCCATTCATCAGATCAATTGCCGGAATAATCTTCATTTCTTACACTCGTCAAGAAAGTTCTTTATCATGATTTTTCCAACAGAGCCAGATTTTTCCGGATGGAACTGAGTCCCAAAAAAGTTGTCTTGCTCAACCACCGCTGGAACTTTGATGCCATAGTCAGATTCGGCAGTAATGATTTCACTCGAATTGGGCTTTACACGGTAAGAGTGAACGAAGTAAACCCAAGAGCCATTCTTAACATCTTGTAGAATCTTGCCAGGGTTTTTTATCGCCAGATCATTCCATCCCATATGAGGCACTTTCATGGAGTCTGGAAGTACTATCACCTCACCCTTCATTATTTCCAAGCCCTTCTCTTTTCCTTCCTCACTTTTTTCAAAGAACATCTCCATTCCGAGGCATATTCCTAAGACAGGTGTCGTGTCTTTTACATATTCTTTGAATCCTGTTTTTGATGATTTGGTTATGCTTTTGATTGCCGGATCAAAGTTTCCAACACCAGGAAGTAGCAATCCGGAATACTCATTAGGTTTATCGAAACTGGTAATGACATCAACTGTTGCTCCCGCTTTTTCAAGGGAGTTTTTGAGACTGAAAATATTTCCAGCGCCATAATCAAAAATTGCTACACTGACCATTACATCGAACCTTTTGTGCTTGGAATTCCTTTTTGCTTTTTGTCATATGAGGAGGCTGATCTTAGTGCCACTGCAAGGGATTTGATTGCAGCCTCAACTTTGTGGTGATCATTTTCACCATACTTTACAGTGAGATGAATGCAGCTATTCAGGTTTTGCAGTAACGACTGAAAAAAGTGTTCCAGATCTTCTTTGGATATATCTTCGATTTTGTTTCTCTTTATCAGCAAAGTCAATTTCCAGAATGGCCGTTTTACCAAATCAACAGATGCCTCAGCCAAAGACTCGTCCATCGGGACTGACGCGTAGCTAAATCTTGTGATCCCGCTTCTCGAGCTTAATGCCTTGTCAATTGCCTGTCCAATTGTAATTGCGGTATCTTCAATTAGGTGATGCTCAATACCATCGTTTGATTTTGCTTCAACTTTGAGATCCATCATGCCATGTGTGCCAAAAGATATGATCAGGTGATCAAGGAAATTGATGCCTGTTTTGATGCTTGTTTTACCATTTCCATCCAAATTTACAGATACTTCTACGCTGGTTTCCTTGGTATTTCGTTTAATTGATGTCTTTCGTAGTTTCATGTTTCTCACAGGTTATGTAATCGCAATTATTCTAAATTTAAGACCTTCGGAAGCAGGTGTATTGAGTCTAGGACCAATATCGCACCGTTTTTCTCAAACAATTCAAGTTTTTCTTGTGGATTCTTGCTGGTTCCCACAATGCCACAGAAAGTAGTTGGATGTCCCATGTCCGTAGCTTTTTTTGCCATGATGAAATCTTCCATCGAATCTCCCACATACAGGGTTGAAATGCTATTTAGCCCCCTAATGGAGTCCAATAATCGCTTGGGATTGGGTTTTGCAAAGTCTCTTGATTCATCTTCCAAAAACACCGAATTATTTAGATCAAATTCACCTAGTAGTGATTTTAAGGAATAACTTACAGAATCTTTTCCCCTTCCTGTGACCATTGCAATTTTTGAGTCAAATTTTTTTTGTAATGTTTTAATTAACTTCTCATTCAGAATTACATCATCTTGTTCGATCAAACCAGGTTCAGAAAAATTTGATGCAGAGCCAAATAATTTTTCATATAATTTTGGCCCGTAGAAAAATTGATCAAATATATTATACAGCGGATTCTCTTGGTGAGTGCCAGGATAAGACAGCTTACTTTTAATTTCAGATATATCAACTAGATTCATAAGGTATTTCTCTACTGAAATAATTCCACTGGCATCAGCATGCCTTATAACATCAAAGAGAAAACTAGTCTGATCTTTGTCTAATTTTTTTGCAGCTACAAGGGAGATTATTGCAGCGTATGTGAGATCTACTTCATCATTAAAACCACCGGTTGATTTGAATCCATCAATTATTCTAAAATCAACATCTATAGAATTATTTATTTTTGCAAGATTCTCCAAAACATATCTAGTGGTTTTAATAATTGCCAAATCATAAGACTTTGTAATATCAATTAAGACACCGTCGCAGTCAAAGATTATAGAATCAATTTTGTTTAGTACATCAATTGCAGAGTCATCAATATGAATTCCATCAGATTTTTTGATTAGAGTCATCCCAATAAATCACGAATTGCCAGTAAGAATTTTGAGTTCATCTCTTTTGTTCCGATAGTTACTCTAAGGCATCCATCATGATCTCCAATTTTCCCTAACTTACGAATCGATATTCCTTGCTCAGTAAGTGCCGAGTACACACGTTTGTAGGAGCCATGAGCGTCAAAGAGTACAAAATTAGCCTTGGAGTCAAAGACTTTGAATGAGTCGTAGTTTTTCAAAGTCTCAATGATTCTCTTCCTTTCAGTTTTAATCTCATCAACAGCATTTCTCATAATGGTTGGTTTTTGCAGAGCCTCAATCCCAGATTCGATACTTAGAGTGCTTAGAGGGTATGGGTATTGCAAGACGTTCATAAATGCAGTAGTGAATTTTTTGCTTGCAATGAAGTATCCTAGTCGAAGTCCCGCCATACCGAACGATTTTGAAACTGTTTGTACGACAATCAGATTTTCTTGAGTTTTTACCATATTCGCAAGAGAATACTCGCCGAATTCCCCGTATGCCTCGTCAATAATTATCAGTCCATCAAAAGATTTGACAAGCTTTTGCAAATCATTTTTTGTGAATTGAAATCCTGTAGGATTGTTGGGTGAATCAAGATAAAGAATATCGGCTTTTTCAGATTGTTTCAAAAAATCTTTAATGTCCAGTTTCATATTGTCCAGAAAAGGTATTGCAATAAGTGGGACATCATACAATTTGCATCGTTCTTCAAAAAATCCAAATGTAGGATTTGATGTTAAAACTTTGGTTTGACTTGATGCAAAATTAGATAGGATCAAATCCAAGATTTGATCAGAGCCATTACCAACTCCAATCATTGAAGAAGGCATCTTAACAAACTCAGATATAGTAGCAATCAATCTCTCTACGCCACCAAGTGGGTATTCACGTATGTCAGAATTTTTTTTTGCCGATGAAAGGATATCATTTTGGAATTGTTTTGAAATAACATAGTTTTCGTTTGAATCAAGCTTCACCGCATCCTGAATCAATTCAGGTTTTTGATATCCCCCAATAGAAGAGAACTTCTTTACTTTATCTTCAAACCAATTTTTTTTCATTTTAATCTGCCTTCTACTGCCTCATAATGGTTAGGAAGCCCTTCAGCTTTTGTCAAAGCTTGTAGGTGTTTTGCAATTTTTGATAATGATGATTTGGAGCAAGTTACTTGAGTGCTTGTCTTGATAAAGTCAAGTACAGAGAGTGAGCCGCGAATCTTGCCAAATCCATTGGTTGGAAGTATATGGTTTGAGCCTAAAACATAGTCACTAGCGGATGAAGGGGTATTGTTTCCAAGAAGAATTAGACCCGGAGCTGTAATTTTTGATGAAAGCGATTCAGGATTTTTTGTCATTATTTGTAGATGCTCAGGAGCCAAATAATTTGCAAGTTTAATCATGTCAGATTTGGTTTTACAGATTGCAATAAAACCATTATTTTTTAGGCTAGAATGAACAAATTTCTCTCTTTGAATTTTTGGAACTATTTCTGAGATATTTTTATTTACCAACATTGCGAGTTTGTGCGAAGTTGTGATTAAATAACAAAATGTGTCACTGCTGTGTTCTGCTTGAGATATCAGATCCAATGCAACGAATCTAGGATTGGCAGAATCATCTGCTATGATTCCTAATTCAGTAGGTCCTGCTAACATATCTATTCCAGTGTCTTGACTAACCAGAGATTTTGCAGCAGTTACGAAAGCACCACCAGGGCCAACAATTTTATCAACTTTGGGGATACTTTTTGTTCCATACGACAACGCAGCGATTGATTGCGCGCCGCCCGTTTTGAAAATTTCACTAGCACCACAAATGTCTGCAGCAACAATAGTTAGTGGATCAATCTTTCCATCTGAATTTGGGGGAGATACAACCACGATTCTTCTAACACCCGCGATTTTAGCTGGAATTACAGACATTATTACAGAGCTTGGGTATTTTGCCAAGCCGCCAGGAACATAGCACCCAACACTTTGAATTGGAATAAACTTTTTAGAGATTTGTATCCCATTGCTGTTAATGGTTTTGTTTTTTAATAATGACTTTATTGCAGACTCTGTATTTTCAAGTCTAGTTTTTGCCAAACGTAATGCGTCAAGCTCAGTCTTAGATATTTTATCATAGGCGTTACTTATTTCAGTTGAAGATATTTGTAACGACGAGATAGTGGCACCACTAAATTTTTTCTCATACTTACGGATTGCATCGTCACCATTTTTCTTGACGTCTTTTAGAATGGATTCAACCACAGACTTGCTATTTTGAGGCTGTTTGGGTATAACGTTTTCTGCAAATTTTTCAATATTGGTTACTTCGATTGTTTTCATCAATTTTCTTCGTCACGCTTAATCTCCTCAAGTTCGAGTATTTGTCTAGGTTCATGAACTACAAGACCTTGAGCAATCTTTCTTAGTTTAGGAATAAGTTTGTGAAATTCTTCTTTTTTGATTACTGTGTTTATGCCAAACCATCCTTCTTCGCTTAGCGGACTTATTGTAGGCTTTTTGAGCGAGGGCATTTGCGCCAAAAGTTTTTTCATGTTTTTTTCTTCGACATTAAGATAGATGTGCAAGTATTTTTTTCCATGTACGGCGCCTCTCATCAAGGTTATAATATCAAAAATCTTTTCACGCTTTTTTGGATCTTTTAGTGATTTCTTGTTTACAATCAAGTGCGCAGTAGATGTGAATACATCGTCAACAATCTTCAATTTGTTTTGTTTTAGAGTGGTTCCGGTTTCAGTGACATCCATTATTGCATCAACATCTTCAGGAGGTTTTGCCTCTGTTGCTCCAAAGGACAAGTGAATTTGGACACTTTTGTTAGTTCCAAGTCTGACCCAGGGAGTTACAATCAGCGGATCTTTGGATCCGTAGTATTTTTTATAAGACTGGCATTGTTTCAAAAACTTTGAAGCAGTTGTGAGATATTCTGAAGAAATACGAAGTGTTTTCTTCTTTTTTCCGTAATCTGCAATCATTTCATCAAGACTTTTGTAATGATATTTGTCAGGAAAAGCTATGACCAATCGGATTTTGCCATATTCTAAATCCAGAATTGCCTCGACGTCAGAATTTGTTTCGCCGACCCAATCTTTGCCTGTGATGCCTACATCATACAATCCTTCTGCGACTAAGTTTGGAATCTCCTGAGGTCGAAGCATTTTCACTACAATATTCGGATCATCAAGATATACTCGATATGCCCTATCTTTTCTATTTACTTTAGTCCAAGATCTTTCCAGGAGTTTAAAAGTAGCCTCTTCAAGACTGCCTTTCGGAATAGCAAAACGGATTTGTGGCATTTCTGTTATTTTGTTAAACTTAGTATATAATAACTTCATTTATTTTTAGAGTTACAAGGAATAAAAATTTGAAATTATTCTTTGCTAAGATTAAACAATATTTCCTTTGCTTTATCGAGGGAGATGCTCTTTTCTTTAATCATCTCTTGAACAATTTCATCTATTTGATCAGGTGTAGCGCCAGCTGCTGCCGCAAGATTTCTCGCATGCAAACGCATATGCCCTTTTTGGATTCCCTCAGTAGAGAGAGCTCGAATAGCACTATAATTTTGAGCCAAACCAGCAGCAGTCACTACACATGCAAGTTCCTGCGCGGATGTAACCCCAAGAATCTTCATACATGTTTTAGCCACAGGATGAACATTTGCAATCCCACCAACAATGCCAACAGAAAGAGGAATTTCCAAAATTCCGATTAGATTGCCTTCGTGATCTTTACTCCAGTTACTAAGTGAACGATACTGTCCAGATTTTACGGCATATGCATTTGCGGCAGCTTCTATAGCCCTACTGTCTTGACCAACCGCATTTGCGACAGCAATTATTCCATTCATGATTCCCTTGTTGTGGGT
>JAGQHE010000074.1 GCA_020431995.1 Candidatus Nitrosopumilus sp. | reverse complement strand
TTGCACCTGCTAGCAGTTAAGGTTGGCAAGTATTCTTTCAAGATCTTGTCTTTCATACCTGAGGCTCTTTACAGTGGTCCCTTCCTGCAGCGTCATGGCAAACCTCTCCAGCATTGTCTTGTCTTTCTCAGAAATCTCTGATGCGCGAACCGCCTCATTCAGGTCATCTGCATGATTGAGTATTTTGGAATCTGTTTTTTCCGTATTTTTTCCCAATGTGATTAGGCTGGTCAGATCAGTCCTAATCTCGTTTAAAATCTTGGTTATGGCATCAGGGCTTGACATACAGTACTTGCCATTTGCTTGTTAATTAACCTAAGACAGATCAGGGAGGAACCGGCACGTCTGGAATGATGATCCTTGGTCCATAGCAATTCCAAACAACAAGATTAATCAGTCACGGACTTGGAAACGGGTTATTGGAATCACTGTTCATATCTGGTACTGACACTGACGTTGGGAAGACATATGTTGCTGCGGGTCTGGCAGTGACGTTTCGAATGATGGGGGTTGACGTGGGTGTAATGAAGCCGTTTGCTGCAGGCAAGGCACAGAAAAAGGGCTTCAAGTCAGAGGACGTTGAAATTCTTGCAAACGCCGCGCAGGTAAGCGATCCTGAAAATCTGCTAAACCCGCAATTCTTTCCAATCGCGGCGTCTCCGTACACTGCATGGATGAATCTGAAAACAAAGCCAAGAATAAACCCGGTTCTTTCAAGCTTCAAGGCACTCTCAAAGATTCACTCCGTGATGTTGGTTGAGGGAATGGGCGGCATCATGACTCCGATTCTTAAAAATTATTTTGTCATTGACTTGATCAAGGACATGAGAATCCCGTCAGTCCTTGTGACTCGCACAAAAGTCGGCACTGTCAACCACACCATAATGACCGTGCAGATGTGCCAAAAATACAAGATCCCAGTCAAGGGAATAATAATCAATGATTTTGATTCTGACGGGTACAATGTCCGTGAGCTTGCACGTGATCTGAAATCACTCACGCAGATACCGATTCTTGGCGCAATCCCGTTTATCAAGGACATGAGTGATTCGTCCATGTACCGCATATTCAAAAAGAACCTGAACCTAAAGCCGCTACTGTGAGAATGTCATATTCTTAAAATCTTAAACTTGCTTGATCCCCCGACGTTTGCAAACTGGGCAATGTCAAATATAATCCTCGAAAACGTGTTGTTCTCCTCAGACAGTACAAAGGACTTCTTTCCGACCTGGATGTTCTCTGACAGCACCACCCATATGTTTTCTTTTTCGGGCTGAATCTTTTCCATCTGGGCTATCTTCTGATTGATTGTTGTGGTGTCAGATGACTTTGGTATGCAGATTAACAGCGTCTTTTTTGGATCTTTTTCCAGCGTCTTGAGATCCGGAACGACAATGTCTATCTCAACCCCGTCATGCTCTACCTTTCTCTGGCTTGTTATCAGGGCGTTTGTAAGCAGGTAGTGCAGCAATCCTATAGCCAAAACCCCGATGCTTTCGTCCTTCTTGCCCATGGAAACTATCTTCCCGTAGCAGTTGGACGTGACTTCTTTGATCACCTCGTCGAATTTTCTCTCTGCTATCAGCCTGGGAATCGTCTGCGAGCCTTCTATGTGTGCAAACAGGAATTCCTTGACTGGGTTTGCCTCTTCGTCCATCCGACAGTTCTGTATTTTTTGGCATGAAAAAGTGTTTTGCCATGCAATACGCTTAAGTTGATACGAAAACCCGAACATGTGTCATGAAGGTAACCATAAGAGAAGGCTGGAGCAGAAACAGCAAGACTGCAATCGTGGCAATGACGGCAAGTCTGATTGCAATAGTGGCAACGGTATTGCTTGACTGATGCTTGCTCTGAGTGTTCTATCTGATGGCGCATCGACCAAGTTTATCTGCAATTTTCAAAATGCAGAATGCGGGTCAGATGCTCATTCCTCAATGCTGATGGTAAACCTGCAATGGCTGCACGACTCATGGTCTTTTACAGAATATGTCAGGCCGCAATTTGGGCAAACAACAAACTCTGTCATGCTTGCTTGGTGCATTCGTGCTATATGTATGGTTGGCACGCCATGATGTCTTTTTGCCGTTAATGATACGGGCCCTGATTGACCGTCAAATGCATGTGCAAAAGACAATGAAATGTTCTTTGTACCGTGTTCTAGGACTGCATCTTTCACTGGATTGGAATCTGAAAACATGAAAATAATTTTTATTAAATTATGACGTTATTACTCGTTAAAGACATAGCGCCTTTCGCCTCTGGTCTCAGTCTTGGTCTGCACGTCCACCAGAACAAATTCTTTTTTTGCATGAAGCATCGATTCCTCAGGTGAGAGTTTGTTCTCATGCAGTTCCTCGTATTCCTTCCATGTCAGCCTTCTTCTCTCCCCTATCTCTACTTCCAGATTCATGTTCTTTACAATCTGTTCATACTCTGGCTGGATCACGCCGCTGAACACCATTGCACTACTTCCGCTCCCGTATGATCCGAATCCAACTCTTTTGCCTGCCAAGTCGATTCCTTTCTGATACTCAAACTCCAAGCTGCTTCTGAATCCGAGATACAGTGAGGCGGTGTACAGGTTGCCAATCATGCTGGATGCAATAAGCGAGCTTGACAGTTTTGACTCGTACACTTCCTGGTACTCTTTGGTTTTTGTAAACATCTTGGTAAACTCGTGATCCTTTTCCATGAATTCATCGTCTGCCAGAACTGACTCGATTGTCCCGCGTGGGTCTTTGGGTCTTGGCTCGTCCATTCCAATTGCTTCCAAAATTTTCTTCCACCGTGGAAGCTGCCTCCACTCGTGCCTTACAAGATATGCCAATGCTTTCTTGCCCATGTTGCTGTATGGTAAGTGCATGTTGATGTAATCCATATGATCCAAAATTGTCTCGTCAGGTTTTAACCTGATCAGCCCTGACGAAATCACTTTTTTCTTGTATGCCTCAAGCGCTTTTCTTACCTGAATCATGTACAATAAGTTAGAATACTGTCCGTGAACTATCGGCGTTTCTTTTCCAAACGGCCTGTAAAAGTCATACTCGTCCTTGATTGATGTTGCCGTGACCTTTGGGTCAAATTCCAGCAGTCTTGGCTCGTCATTAAGCAGCATCACTACTGATCCCGCTCCCTGTGTCATCTCGCCGCTCGAGCCCATGTCGTATTTTGCAATGTCTGATACGACCACGAGGGCATGCTTTCCCTCGGCCTCGCCTGCTCTGATCCAGTTTGCATTGTCATACAGCGCATATGACCCGCTCACGCAGGCAAACTTTGTCTCGACTCCGCCACAGTGCTCAAATGCGCCCTGGCCGTACACCTGCTCGAGCATCCCTATGACATACGAGTTCATTGCCTTTGATTCGTCAAATGCCGATTCGGTAGAAACGTACAGCCTTCCAATGTCATCCGGTGACAGCTTGTTCTTTTGCATGATTGTCAGGCATGCGTTGGCTGCAAGACATGCAGGATCCTGGTTGGCATCCACAATTGCCATCTGGGACACGCCAAGGCCCTTCTGCAGCTTGATTGGATCCAAGCCCCGTGCTCTGGCAAAATCTGCCGCGTCAATATACAACCGCGGTATGTATATTGCAATGTCGTCTATCCCAGCTGCCATAAGCTTGCGTGCGATAATTCACTAATAAGGATATTGTGTAAATTCTGGCTATCTAGGAACAAAATTTTTGTAGTTTTCTTTATTTTTTCAGTAATTCCTTGATCGTTGATCGCTATTTTACCAGCTCTGTCTCAAAGACATTCTCAAATACCTCAAACGGTTGGGCTCCAAAAATCCTGGTGGTCTTGCCGTCAGGGCCGATGATGAAAAATGCTGGTGTTCCGGTCAGTTCAAGAGACTTGGCATCGTTGTTGCTTGCCAAGATTGTTTGCGAGTGATCTGCGCCAACCATGCATTCGGTCCATTTGTCCATGTCCAGTCCGACCTCCTGTGCAAACCTTCCGAGATTCTCAGATGATGCCCATCCGTTGTTCTCACCAGTCCAGTTCGTGTACAGAATGTCATGATACTCCCAGAACATGTCCTGATCATTGGCGCAGTGTGCCCCGTGCGACGCGTTGACTGAGTCAGGGCCTATGATGTTAAAGTCTTTGAATATCATTCTGACTTTTCCAGCCTCGATATAGTTCTTCAGTATGCTGTCCTCGGTAGAGTGAAAGAACACGTTGCAGAAATGGCACTGATAGTCGCCAAACTCCACCAGTGTAACGGGCGCATTTGGGTTGCCAAGTATAGGCGAACCGTTGTCAAGAAATGTGCTCATGGTGATCTTTGGAGGCCCTGCTTCTTGGATTGTCGGGGCCGGCTCGATTACAAGCTCCGGTTTGTCTGTGACTACCTCAAGTCCAAAAAACGCGGCGATAATTACAGCCGATGCAATCCCTGCACCTATTCCAAGAGAAAGACCATGCAACAATGCTTTGTGGGGCTTGCCCAGCACATTTAGCCCTTTGTAAGATTCTGTTTTTTTCTTATTTTGCTTGCGTCATACTCAATGCATGAGGTTTTTTGGCGTCTGGCTTTTTGTGGAAAAATATTTTTCAATTGTCCTGACCTTGTGTCTGGAACAGTTTTTGTTTGTCTGAAATCCGTTTGATGAAAAACTTGCAGACAATCTCTCGGAAAGCTTATTTAGAATCCAGATAATTGGTCAAATGTATGGCATCTGTGAAGAAAGTCTTTGTAAACGGCTATGGATCAATTGGCAGTAGGATCACTGCGTTTCTCAAGGACGATCCTGAAATCACAGTAGTCGGGGTAGGCAAGTACTCTCCGGATGAAAAGGTAGAGACTGCCATATCAAGAGGCCTGAACGTATACGTCCCGGAAAAAAAGCTGGGGGAATTCTCTAATTACAAAATTTCTGGAACCATTGAATCTGTGCTTGACGAGTGTGATCTGGTAGTTGACGCCGCACCAGGAGGACACGGTTATAAAAATAAAAAGAATCTTTACGAGCCAAAAAACCTCCCTGCGATATACCAGGGAGGCGAATCAACAATGGGCTCTGAGGCAGTTTCGGACCTGCTGTTTAACTCCAGGGCAAACTATGGCCTGGCAATAGGCAAGAAACACGTCATGCAGGGAAGCTGCAACGTGACTGGAATGGGCAGGATTCTTGAGCCCCTTCGCGACAAGTTTGGCGACAGGCTGGTTAGATTTGATGTGACCCTTGTCAGAAGATGGGCAGACATTGAGCAGACTGAAAAAAAGCTGACTGACACCATAGAGATGACAGAGTCACCTCATCACGGCGATGATGTGAAACTGTACTTTGGCAAGGACGCCCCGCTGTATGTGCGGGCAATCAAGGTGCCTACAAGGCAGATGCATCTGCACATCATGGACATTAGATTCAAGGATGTTGCGCCAAAGCCGTCTGAAATCCACGACATCTACAGAGACGAGTTTGGCGTGGCTACATTGTGGACTGCAAAGAGCACCAAGGCCATAAGGGACTGTGCCCAGAACATGGGCTTTAACTTTGTCGACACCAACATGATTCACATCCATGCGAACATGACCACGTCCATCGGGGACACGGTGCAGATGATGTACTCTGATGATCAGACCGGAATCGTGATCCCTGAGAACCACATGCTCATGCAGGCGATGCTGTTTGGCAGATCATATGAGGAAGCATTTGCACACACCGAGTCAATCTTCCACATGAACGAGAAGAAGCAGAAGCTCGAAGAGTTTTTTGCAAAAAAATAAGTCATCGTATCTGTTCGCTTATGAGATGTCTCAATATCTGACGTCTTTTTGTGTATTGAATCACTTCAGGAACATGTGCGACAGATAGGTAACATGTTCGTAAAATTCAGGCGTTAACAAATTTGAACTTCATAATCATATTATAAATAATATGAAAGTAGAATTCTTAGAAAATTAAATATGTCTAGAAATGACTTACCATTTTACTGGATTAGCTATTTTTGTATGTTTAACAGTACGCGGGTCATGTCTCGATATTTGTACCAGAAAATTTCCACAGACTATGATTCGAGATAATCTTTCATTGCTTGACAGTGCTCAGTCATATATTCATCCAAATTACCCAGTTTTCCAGTCCATTGTTTTGTGGTTATCTCAACACATTTTTCAACTGCATTATCTGTGCCAACAAGAATC
The DNA here is from genome assembly GCA_020431995.1 of Candidatus Nitrosopumilus sp. GTDB lineage: Archaea > Thermoproteota > Nitrososphaeria > Nitrososphaerales > Nitrosopumilaceae > Nitrosopumilus. The sequence continues at coordinate 6,068 of JAGQHE010000074.1, read as the reverse complement.
ATTGCATTCCTGATGTTATTCATTACATCCAATGCAAACTGCTTGTTTTGTTTAATGTCATCTTTTGTAGCTAAAATTCCAGTGTGTCCTGAAACTAGTACGTCAAAGTCAAAATCGTTTACCAACACATCATGGGTCTTCAAGTACTGGCCCATGTCTGGAGTTACTGCAAATGCCCTGTACGGTGCGGCATCTGGCCTGAACAGATCCACTACCATGGCAACATTGCTGTCTGGAATTGTAATTATCAAGTCGCCATCTGAGTGATAGTTACCAATAAAATGCAGTTCTAATGTTTTGTTCCCTACTGAGAGTGTGTATTTGTCATCATCAAATGTGATGGTCGGAACTGGCCTGTTTGGGTCATTTTCCTGCATCAGTATGTCTGCAGTCTGCTTGTGGGAGATGTACTGTATGTCTGAGGCAAATATCCGTCCTGCGTCACCCGTATGGTCCTGATGATGATGTGAATAAATCATATGTGTAATTGGCTCGTCAGTTACCTCGTTTATTGCATCGATGTATTTTTCTCCAATTGGCTGTGGCGCATCAATTACAATCACTCCTTCTCCTGTTGTAAGAAACATTGTCTGATAGCCACTTCCAATCAGCCAGTAAATCCCATCTGCAATCTCTTCAACATCATATCCTTTCTCTGAATCAACAGTTGGCGCTTGCCAGGTGTAGCGCAATGTGGTTGATGTGACTTCAGGAATACCCAAGTGGCTGTTGATAATTTTCCACATTTGCTGTACTGATTCATCCAAGACAGGAATTTCTTTTTGTGCCTCTTGGTATAGTTGTTCGGAAATCAAACCCTCGTTGGATTTCAAGTCATCATACAGTTCAAACACTTTCATCTGTGACTCAAAGATACTATCTCTCATCCTTTCTGGAGGCATCATTCCGGCATACTGCTCATTCTCAAAGCTATCTTGATTGCGACTTATTACATTTTTTATTGCGTTGAGCTTCACAGAAAAGGACTTTTCAGCGTCTGCATGAATCCGCTCTGGTGTTTTTTCAGGAGGCGGATTTGCAATCTGTTTTTCTATCATGTTGATTTGAGAATCAATGCTTGCAAATCCCATTTTTCCCAAAGTAGAAAATTTCATTGCAATCTGCCTGTCTGTCTTTTGTTCTGATGGAAGAGATTTGTATTGTTGTGATAGTTCAGTCAGATTTTTTTTGCCAGTTTCAAGTATTGTCAAGGCCTCATCTGGAGAGTACGCCCCGTTGTACATTCCGTTGTAGTTGTCTGCAGATATTGAGGAGATGCTGCTTTGTATTGCTTCGTATTTTGTTGCAAGATCTGATTCTGTTGGAATTATCTCTGTTTTGCATTCTCCCACATGCTTCATTGCGATGTGTTCAGCTTGCAACATACACATGTTACCATATGTTTTCTCGTTGACCCCACATATGGGCGCATATTGCAAGGTACACGCAATTGCCGGAGGAGAAGCACTCCAGCCCCTGTTCTCAAGCTTGGATACGGACTCTGGGTTTACACAAGCAGGAGAACTGTCATGTTTGAAAATTAACTGTAATGGTTCTGCGCAGATGACGTCCCTTGCCGCAATTCCCGCATTGCCTTGCTGCGATGGCTTGAGATACTGTTTGATCTCTCCGTCCATGACACAGACTTTTCCCGGATACGCGCCAGGACCGCACCTGTCATTCAATACGCAGATACTTCCAAGTGCTGTAAATCCGGGAGCGCACAGACCCTCATATGGGATATGTCTGGTATTTTTTGTTACTTGGTTTTTGGTGACTATCTCAACTAGATCATACTTTAATGAGGATACATCCGCAGGAGGGTTTTTGACTTGAGATACATTTACTCTGAGTTCGTATTCATATCCTGATACAAATTCAAATCCTTGTATCTTATCATAAAAGTTTGTCCAGTCTGAATTTGCAGACTCCTTGACCATCATGCACTTTTGTGGTCCCACCCCCACACAACCCACCAGTTCTGGTCCGACAAACATCGTCCTTGTTTCCTCAGCATAAGACAGCGGAACAAAGGCAACTACAAAAGATAAGGCAATCAACATAATTTCAGACTTCATAAAACAGTATGATTCACAATGAGTTTTATCTGTTCTGTGTTTGTTCATGATGATGTGCTCCTTGCAAGATTCAGATGGTGCATTTGTAGTGACCCATGCTGGAATTCAAAATAATCCAATTCCTTTGCCATGACAATGGCTCTGTTTTTCAAAGTTTCTATTATGCTGGGCAATCTTGCTTAGTGTTTCATAGTAAATAATCTCAGCATCAAGAAACAATGAATTTTGGGTCATTTATGATGGCACTCATCAAAAAGCATCCATGACAATCTACTGATATCCTTTTCTGTGTATTGACTTTTTTCCAAGGATTTTGACACTCTTTTGACAGGCTTTCTTGACACATGAACTGTTTTCAGCAAGTATTGCTGTTTTTGAAACATGGTTTCATTCTTGAATGATGCTGATAATCAATTACAGTTAGAATGCTTTTCTACCCTATCTCATTCTGTTAATCTTATGGGATCTCTCCGTGCCCCTTGTATTGTCACATCAATCTCATCTATGATCTTGAGATCTTTTCATCTCTTTTTTGCAAGATTTGCAGCACATGTCGTCTGGACTCGCTTGCCAATTCCATAAATGATGTACCTATAATGGATTCATCCGCACATAGATTGCTTCTTCAGTAGATTTCATGTCTTTGAATGTGGTGCTTTGCTTTTTCTGATCTTCTTTTGAGTCTTGTCTGCTATCTTGAATCCATACTTTGCAACCTTTACTTTCTTTGCAATCTTGAGTGCCTTGATTATCTTGATTCCTGAAAATACGGGAATTAAAATCATCATTGCCATATCAAACCAATATTTTTTTAGAAATACCTTCCAGTCTCCGATCTTCATGTATTTTAACAAGAGCTCAAATGAGAGCAAAGAGAGCATAACATATAGTATTGTCTCATTGATCTGCTTTAGTTGTTGGGGAACTTCCACTATCGGAGATTCAAACCCAAGTATCTCGTGTTCAGAAAAAAATAACACGACAAAATAAAAGATTGCAAAAAACAAAATAGAGTATTCCAATGACAGGACAAACCTCCTGTCAGGATTTTTCAGAAAATTTGAAAACATGATTACATCATGTATTCTAAGCATAATAAAAATGAAAAAAGAATCCGCTAGAAATCAGACTCTGCCCTCTCCCATCTTGATAAATAGTTTGCAGTAATATGAAATCATATTTTTTCAATTTTGGAGCAGATTCAAGTAATTGTATCACAGAAACATCAATTAACCGTCTGAACAGTTCCTGAATGTCATATGCTGGCGGAGTCCTGCTCTGGTTAACCTCATGTAAGAATCCAATTGAATAATCCAGACCGATTGAATTGATTGCGTTTCTAATCTCTGATTCCAGTATAGCGTGACCATAATTCAATAATGCATTGATCTCGTCTGACGCATTATGGTTATAGAGTCTGACTTGTTTTTTCCATCTTATGAAATAGACTCTGACACGAGTTGGGAAATTCTGACTGTAACATGTATTGTTTCCTGCTATTGCTTCTATTGTGCAAAACTATCTGTTGATTCGCTCTATCCTGATCTTCTCTGGGATGTTCTTTGTGACCTTCTCGACTACGATCCTCAGGCTGTCAATCTCCAGCTTGTCGCCCTCCTGCGGTATGTCCTGCAGTCTCTCATGGAGCAGGCCGTTAAGCGTGCTGTAGTCGTCGCCTTCTGGCAGGTCTGCCTTGAAAATCTCGTTTATCCTCCCTATCTCTATCTCGCCGTTTGTCTCAATCGTATTCTTGTCTATGACGTAATGATCATCCTTCCGGGACGCGTCAGTCTCGTCCTCGATGTCACCTATGATCTCCTCAATCAAATCCTCCAAGGTGACAAGCCCTTCCACTCCGCCATGCTCGTCTACTACTATTGCAAGGTGCGTCTTTCTTCCCTTCATCTCTTTGAGCAGCGAGCTTACCATCTTTTCCTGGGACACAAATACCGGCTCCCTTGAGACCTGCTCCAGCGTCTTCATCTTGTTGTCTGCCTCCAGCTCCTTTAGGACGTCCTTGACATGGATGAACCCTACAATGTCGTCGTTTGTCTCCCCAAAGATGGGGATTCGCGAGTGGACGTTCTGGTTGATCAGCGGCAGGGCCTCAAACAGCAGCATCTTTGCTGGAAGCGTGAACATCTTTGTCCTCGGGGTCATCACGGTTCGAATCACGGTATCGTCAAACTCCAGAGCGCTGTGGACAAGGTCGCTCTCGTCTTTCTCAAGCGCCTTGTCTGCCAGCCCCTGCTCCACAATCCCTTTGATCTCCTCCTCGGTGATTGGAGGCGAGTGGTAGCTGCTTCCGGTAAGATTTACCATGCTCCTTGTGATTATCTCAAACAGCTTTACTACCGGCCAGAATACATAGCTGAAGACAAGCAGGACGCGCGCAAACCGCAACGCAATCTTTGTGGCGTTTGCGTTGCAGTATGTCTTCGGGGTTATCTCGCCAAAGACTAGTATCAGGAATGTCATTATCCCTACTGCTATTCCCAGGCCGTCGCTTCCAAAAATCCTCATCGCTATGCTGGTGGCAAACGCAGACGATCCCACATTAACAAGGTTGTTTCCCAGGTTCACGCTGGACATCATCCAGCCCGGATTATGCTTTAGCTTGTAGAGTGCCTCAGAACCCTTTACCTTCTGTTTTCGCAGCTGGTTTACCTTGGAGCTTCTCGTGCCGACCAGGGCCACCTCCAGGCCGCTAAAGAAACCGGACAGCCCAATCAGTACTGCAAGTATTGCAATCTCAATCCAAAGGTCTACCATTATGCTCCCTCAGAAAATCTCTCAGAACAAGGATAATTTCCAATTTAATATTTTTGCACCATCTTTTGGCTGTATTATTTCTGCAAATCATGAATTTAACTCTTAATGTCTCAATGGAATCCCAAATACGCAGTGCCTATAACCATGACTACGACTTTGGTGGGATTGCAAACCTGTTCTGAGGGTTCTGATGGTACTCTACTGGCAACATGGCGTCTTTTTGCCTGCCTGTAAGGATTCCTACCACCACGTCGTCTTTTTTGATGATGCCCTCGCCCATCAGCTTCCTGATTCCAGCTACTGATGCACCTGATGCCATCTCGCAATCAAATCCGTTAAGGCCTACGACGGACATGCCATCAAGCATCTCCGAATCTGAGACCGTGGTCGCAACGCCGTTGGTAAACTCCAACGCCCGCAGGCCTTTCAAAATGTTTGCAGGCCTTCCTATCTGGATTGCAGTGGCCTTGGTCTTTGGCCTCAGGCCTTCCTTGTCCAGATGATCATAGTATCTTGAAATAAGTTCCGTGTTTGGCGCCCCTCCGTTCCATCTTAGCTTCTCACCTTCAAATGCGCCATTGTACATGTCAGACAATGTGCTTGCGCCTTCTGAATTTATTACTGCGATTCTTGGGACTTTCTTGATCCATCCCCACTCGTACAGCTCCATCAGTGCCTTCCCGCAGCTTGAAATGTTTCCAAGTGCTCCTCCAGGATACACAATCCAGTCCGGAACCTCCCAGTTGAGATACTCCAGTGCCCTAAACGGGATTGTCTTCTGCCCTTCTATTCTGAACGGGTTGACAGAGTTTACCGTATAGCCTTCGTGATTCTGCGCGTCTTCCAATGACTGCTTTAGCGCGTCGTCAAAATTGCCGTCTACCTGTATTATCTGGGCCCCAAACTGGTATGCCTGGCTGAGCTTTCCAGGTGCAATCTGTCCTGCGGGTATGTACACGTCACAGTCTATTCCCTCGTTTGCTGCAAACATTCCTGCAGATGCCGAGGTGTTCCCTGTCGATGCGCATACGATTTTTTTTGCCCCTGTCATTTTTGCATGCGTTACTGCCGTTGCCATGCCGTTGTCCTTGAAAGATCCGCTTGGATTGTATCCCTCAGGCTGTAACCACAGGTTGTCATTTGAAATTCCCACAAATCCTGCAACCTTTGACATCTGGTACGGCTTTGACTGCCTTCCCTCCGCGCCATCCAGCGATA
>JAGQHE010000073.1:17189-17800 GCA_020431995.1 Candidatus Nitrosopumilus sp. | reverse complement strand
AAAATATATTCGCAAGTACTGGAAAAATCCAAAGAGGATTCTGTAGAAACAAGAAAGGAATTTGCAAACTTGTGGCTCGAAAATATTGATATTGAAAATAACTCGTCATTTTTAGAAGTAAAAGATGACTATAACACATTTCTTAACAGTTCTAATCCATCAGTTACTGACTTTGAAAATTTTGAGGCATCATTAAATCAGAAATTATATCGAAAATCAATTCACTTTCTAGATTCCTATGGTGATTCTTTAAAAGGATTTTTTGATACCTGGAAATACATGTGGAAAAATAAACCCTAGTTGATATGATGATACCAGAAGAAAAATGTTTCAGATGTGGAAAAAAAGCCTTGGTGACAGATATGGAATCCAAGGAAGTATTTTGCTCCAAATGTGGAACCGTAATCTATGAAAAAGTAAATGAATCCCGAGCAGAACGATTTTTCACAGATTCCTATATGAACAAATCCCATATGGGTGTTAAAACATCTTTGGCAAAACATGATCGTGGCCTTAATACGATGATTAATCCCTCTGACAGGGATTCTACAGGAACTCCATTGCCTGATTCTATGAAATCCACTCTAAAACGACTACGAAAATGGGATAGT
>JAGQHE010000073.1:0-17078 GCA_020431995.1 Candidatus Nitrosopumilus sp. | reverse complement strand
ATGCAGTAATTGAAAAAGCAGCTTATGTCTATAGAAAAGCCTTGGAAAAAAAACTTGTCAGGGGACGCTCTATTGTAGCTTTGATTACCGCCTCCCTTTATGCTGCATGTCGAGAATCAAAAACGCCTAGAACATTAAGCGAAATCGCATCTTCTGTAGGAATTAAACGAAAAGAAATCACTGCAAGTTATCGATTAATTTTCAAAGAATTGGAATTGAAGGTACCCGTAACAGATTCTGTTTCATGTATCGCAAAAATTGCAAACAATGCAGATTTGTCTGAAAAAACAAAGCGTTACGCAGTGAGAATTATAAAAAAAGCAGAAAAACAAAATGCCTTAGCAGGAAAGCATCCAATGGGCGTAGCTGCATCAGCTTTGTATCTTGCAAACATAAATTTAGGTGGTAAAATCACTCAAAAAGAAATTGCTGATGCTGGGGGTATGACAGAAGTAACTATTAGAAATAGGTGCAAAGGTCTCAGAAATTATATTGAATAATTTTGTTGATGATTACTGAATTAAAAATCCAGTAAAAAATTCCCATTTTTTATTATGTGATAACACATGTTGGCATTGAAACAATCATTCTGGATGAATATTCATCATCATTTTATTAACATCAATTAACATACATGCTGGATGAGCACTTTTCTCTGCCATTATTCCACATGTGTGGCAAAATAACCGTGTTGGCTCATTACATAACTTACATGCATCTTCAACTTCCAACTTGGATGAACAAATTTTACATGATGTGTTTTTCATATATATAACACAAAGATAATTTAAAAAAATTATGAAAATTAGATTGAGCTAATTAGTTTGAATTACTTATTCCAATTATGTGAAATGAGAAAATCAATAAATTGTTGATTTTACAAATTTTTTAATCATAAAACTAACACTATGCGTGGAAGCTGAAACGTGTTCCTTGTTACATTTAACACACAAATCAATGCCATAATATTCCATTAACTTCCATAATTTAAAAAACATGTGTGTGAATTTTGAATTTTTTAATTTTTGGTTTAACCTTGTTTAAAATATTTTTGATTATCAAATATTTTTACATTGTCTAAATGAATTTTTTAAATATTGTTTTCGATAAATGTATCTGATGACAATCGCTTTTGTTTTAATCAATAGTAAGTTAGGTAAGGGAGAAGAAGTTATTGAAAATCTCAAACATATAGATTCTGTAAAGGAGGTTAGTGGGACATTTGGCGCATATGATGTTGTTGCAAAAGTTGAAAATGATAAAAAAGATGACCTGAGAAATGTGATTACTTGTGGAATTCGAAAAATGGATAATGTTAGATCTACTCTCACACTGATGGAAGCTAAGACGCCAAACTAATTATAAAATAGTCAAGGCTGATCTCAGGGTTTGTGTAGATTGTGGATGTATTTTCAATAGAGAAGTTGGTCTGAAATCGTTTAATCAATGTCCTGCATGTAACTCTTTAAATCGTGAAATATTAGAATTCTAATTTTTCTGATAGTTGGGAGAGCATTTACGTTTAATCATTATTTTGAAATATTGCAACAAAAGTGATGTTGTACTCTTCATTGACGAATCCTTGGAGTTGAACTCGATTGCGGTGTTAAAGTATTGGTTTGATACCTCCCTAGATATTTTTCAAAAATGGTTTAATCCTTCCCGGAATTGAATTGTAAGAATATTGAACTAAACTCTATTGTGGCGTACAACTTTTAGTTCAGCACTTTCTAAATTCTAACTTGTACTGGTGAAGAGTTTTATGAAATTAGTTTGATTTACTATTTTTTGCATGCTAATTGATACATGTATGCCAAAGATCTTTTCCATTAAATTTGGATAATCCCATTAATTATCAAGTATTGTATGCCCTGAATAAAATCAGAATCCCTAATCTGATCTGATGCCCACCAACCTGCATTGTTTTTGATCCAAGAGGGAATTTCGTTTGAGCCAGGACTGGAACCCTGTGACGTTGGAGGGATCTTCATTATTTTTTCCTTGATCAAGTACTGTATTCCCTGAACAAATGCAAAGTCATCAACTGAACCGTCTGCCCACCAACCTGCATTATTTTTGATCCATTGAGGGATCACAATTTGTATTGTCACTGCATTTCCTGTAACGGAAACTTTGCCCGCCATCCACGGATGTATTGTACAGTAATAGTTGAAAATTCCAGGTTCTGTAAACGTAAATGACCATGACTCGTTTGGTTTGTATAATCCACTATCAAAATAACCGTCTGGCTTTCCCGGTTCTCCGCTAGTTACTGTGTGTGGTTCTGAATCTTTATTTGCCCAAGTAACTGTATCACCTGTCTTGATGTTGATTTTTTCAGGCGAATAGCAATTATGAAAAGTTGCACATAGTCTATTGTATGCCCCCTGTGTAATCTCAACCCCGATTTTTGTGGCATATCTGGAATCTGCAAATTCTTTGTTTTCTGACATTGGAAGTATCCTTAAAATTCTGTCATCAGTCCCTGTCTGGCTGCCTCTTCCATCATTATTGCTTGTAAGTATATACAAATATCCGTCAGGACCTGAGACTACATCTCGCAATCGTCCAAATTCGTTTACAAAAATATTTTTCTGTGAAATAACTTTATTTTGATTTGAATCCACATCTAAAATTTTTAGATGACTTCCTCGTAATGTTGCAACAAATAATTTCCCGTTCCACGTAGGAATTTTATCAGATTTGTAAAAGGAAATTCCAGAAGGTGCCCAAGTATCATCTCCTGACTGGAGAATAGGAATAATCATTCCCTGCTTTGTTTCATTTCCGACTATCTCTGGCCACCCATAATTTTCACCTTTTTTAATTATGTTGATTTCATCATGAGCTGCTCCTTTTTCTCCAGACGGACCGTGTTCTGATTCTAGCATTTTACCTGTGATGGGATCCCAGTCAATTCCCTGAGGATTTCTGTGTCCATATGAGAAAACAAGTGAGTTTTCAAAAGGATTGTCTTGAGGTATGCTTCCATCTGAATTAATTCTTAAAATTTTTCCAGCGTTGGAGTTTAGATCTTGTGCTAGGTTGTAATTCCCAGCATCACCTGTAGTGATGTATATCTTGCCATCCGGACCAAACTTAATTCTGCCACCATCATGGTAAGACGCACCTGGAATTCTATCGACCAGTATTTTCTCTTCGCTTAGTTTGTTATCTGATTCTTTATAGCGAACAACTTTGTTAAATGTAGAAAAGAATTCACTGTATGTTTGGTACAAATACAGATAATGATTCTCTTTAAAATTTGGATCAAGTGCCAATCCTAATAATCCTCCTTCCCCTCCGCCAACACTAAATGATGCAATTGGTTCGGAGTTTAGCTGACCATTCTCAATAACTCTTAGATTTCCCACTCTTTCTGTGAAAAAGATTCTTCCGTCTGGACTAAAGACCATCTCCCATGGTATTTGAAGATTGTCTGCTATCGTTTCAACTTTTATGCCATATTCATCAAAAGTTTGTCCAAACGAATTTGGTAACGAAATTACAAACAGTGTACAAAATAAGATGCCCAGATAGATCTTCATAATACTAATTCATGCTTTATTGATATAACTGTGAGTAGCCAAGAGGTATATGACAACTGATGGAAGAAAACAAATTAAAAATTTCATCGGATAATTTCCTGGTCATTATGCCACGATGCATTAATCTTTATACTTTCAAATTGAATGTGACATATTTTTGAAAATTTATTGTTGCATACTTGTTTTTCTTTTATTTATCATGAGTGAAAGAATGACTGATGCAAAAGAAATCAATGTAGATGAAACAAATATTGCAAGATATGCAGTTTCAGTTGGAAACATTCCGCTCATGCCTTCAATTGTCTCGTAATCATGAATACCCTTCTTGCTGACTATCTTTCGGCTCACGGGATAGTATGCGGCATGGTGGGCTTTAAACTGAATTGTGTGTGCCGGGGGCGAGTTTCGAACTCGCGACCTCCAGATTATGAGTATTGCCTTAGTTGGAGAACCGTTAGAGTTTACCAATTGAACTGGCACTCTAACCAGGCTGAGCTACCCCGGCATAGTTAATGCATGCAAACTTGAGAAATTAAATGATTCTAATTTTCCTTCAGGTTCTTCCAATTCGTATTTTCGTCTTTGACCCAGAGGAATTTCTTTTGTAATGCGGATGTGTACAGTTTTTCCCATTCGGCACCAACTTCGTCTGTCCATGCCTTGAAAATGCGAGGATCTATGTAATTTCTAAGTGATGTTCCGATGTTGTAGTCTCTTGTTTTTTCTGACAGATCTATCTGCAATTCCAATATCTCAATTCTTTCCTTGTGTTTTTGCTTCTGCTTTTTGATCTGCTCATTCAGCGTTTTGATTTTTTTCGCTTTTGCCTTTTTTTGAGCCTCTGTCTTTGCCTGAGCTGCTTCAGCTTTTTTCAGGGCTTCTTGGGTTTTCTTCCATGATTCTTCTCTCTCTATTTTTCTAAGGGTCTCTCTCTTCTTCTCCAACGCCTGTTCGAATGTCTTTGGAATGGTTCTCTTGTGGTTGCACATCATTGCAGCTTCCAGGTTTGCCAATTTCGCATGGTACAACTTCTCATTTGCTGTCTTATTTTTGATATTGTCGTGCTTTACAAGATAATCTTTAACTACCGTGGTTGCAAGGTATGTTCTGAATACTTTGGCAGTTAGTCCTTTTACGATGCTGGAATAGTATGCATTGACATGCCTTGAGGTTATGCCGTCAAAAATCTCGTCTTTCGGTTTCTTGTTTTCTACCAATCTCTTTAGGTTCTCCTGGAACTGCTTGTCGTGACCTTCGGCTACTACTTTTTCTTGCCATCTTACGCTGTCTTTGCCTAGGAAATCAAACTCTATTGCATCTGATGTGATTTTGATATGTTCTTTTCTGAGTGTTGTTGCGCCTACAGTATCTGCCTCATCTGGATCCTTTTCGTCCCCTACTCTCATGGCAGTTCTATAAATCAAATAACATGCGGTGGCAATTCTGCTTGTTTTTGGATCTGTACTTTTCATGTCTTTTACAATCCTGTCTTTTATTTTGTCGATTTCTTTTGCAAGTTTTACTGCCTTTTCGTATTTCTCCTTGTCTCTGTCTTGTTTTAATCCGGCAGTGTCTGCAAGCCACACATACTTTCTCTTTTGTGTAAGTAAGTCCATCCAACTGGCTAACCACATCGAATCTTTATCATGAATTATCTTGCCCCAATTACCTTCTGGAATCTTTGCTTCTTTTCCAAGGTTTAACGTGACATCTTTTGCAGTTATACGTGGTTTCCATTTTCCTCTAAGCGGATGCTCGCCACGCCCAATGAATATTCCTGGTGGCTCGGCCATATAGTTTCCAACTTCAACCTCGTTTCCATCCATAATTGCGACTCCGTATTTTGCTTTTAACTTCTCTCGCAATTCCTTTCTTTTTGCAGCCAGGGACTTTTTTTCCTCCTTTGTCATCATCTCCCTGAGATCCTTTTCCTTGTCTACTACCTTATAGGCACTTGAAAAATCAATATCTTCATATGATATTTTTCTAAACTTAGAATCCAATGTTTTTGCAAAATCTGCCGTAAAGTTTTTCTGAAAAACCTTGTCTTGTACGTATGTGGTATCTTTCTTTTTTGCCCACTGGTAAACCATTTCTTCCTGGTTTAGATCAAGGTTTATGCTCTCTCCCTTGATCTTTATCTTGATTCCTTGTGCCTCATATGCAGGCGGAAATAAGATTCCATTGTGTTGTAGTGTTTTCCATTTCATTTCTTTCACTTTAAAATTGTGGACTTTGACAAAAACTCTGTTTTATGTGTATATCAATTTAACGTACAAGTGTGATGCTATCTGGGAAACAGTTCTTTACTCATGTATTTCTCAAATTCTAGGTCTGTTTTCATCTTTTTTGCCTCCAAAAACATGGCCGCATCAGTTCCTACGATATATCGAGGCAAGACTTCGTCGTCATGTATTGCCTTTATGACTACTTTGGCCACTTCAGATGGAGGAGTTCCCATCTCTACCATCATTCTTAGACCTGCCAGAATATTTGCTGTCAATTCCTTGTATTTAGGATCCGTATTTGACTCTGGAATTCTTAATGAATTAAAAAAATTTGTTTTGATAACGCCTGGTTCAATTAAAGTGGTCTTGATTCCAAACTGGCCCAATTCGTATCTGAGACACTCGCTTAACCCCTCCAGTGCAAACTTTGTACTGATATATGCTGAAGATCCTGGTAAACCCAGTCTGCCTGCAACTGAGCTGATGTTTACTATGGTTCCTGATTCCTGATTTCTCATAATTGGTGCAACTTCTTGAATAATTCTGACGATGCTGAAAAAATTAGTTTCAAATTGTTTTCTAAAGTCATCTATGGATACGTCTTCCGTGCATCCAAACTGTCCGTATCCAGCATTGTTCACTAGAACGTCTATCCTTCCTTTATCTGTCATTATGTTCTTTACTGCTGAAACTATCGATTCTTCCTTGTCTACATCTAGTTCGATTACGCTGATTTTTAGATTCTCTTTTTTTGTTGCATGTTTCAGCTCGCCTGCTTTTTTAATGTCTCTCATGCTTGCAAATGTATCATACCCGTCTCTTGCAAGAGCCAATGCAGTTTCTAACCCTATCCCTGATGAACTACCCGTGACTAGTGCAACTCTGTTCATATCTCCACTGTATTTCTGTCATATTTATCCCATTTTGATTTGTCATACCAGAGACCTGTCTCCTTCAGCAGGATCAACTAACTCTGTTCTCTCACCACCGTTCATTCTCTCTAGAATTTCCAATGCTGAATACTTGTGCAGGTATTCATTGTTGTTTCCACATCCGTATGAGAATGTACAGCGTGGACATCCAGCTTCGCTTTGGCAAGGACACTCTTTGACAATGTACATGCTTCTCTCAAGGGATTTTTCAAATCTGTCGTAAAGTGCCTTACTTGCACCACTTCCACCTATAGCACCATCGTATATGAAAATCAAGCCTGACGTACCTAATGATATGCCGCCCAAGTCTTGAGATACTCCTCCTGTAATCATGTTGCTGCCTTCAATTATCACATGTTCTGTTGCGTGGTATCCGCTTGCTTCAGTATATTCCTCATCCTCATAATCCTTGATAGATTTAAGGGGTCTAGGCGCATGAAAAACAATTCCTTTTGTAACGAAATCATATTCTAATGGGACATCAAGCATTATTTTTTGTCCTTGAGTGACCTCCTGCCCTAACTCTATGTTGACATAACCATAAACTTTCTTTTGGATATGTAGCTTACAAAAAGCAAGTTCAATGCCGTTTGCCCTTCGCCTCTCAAAAACAGTTTCAATTGTTGGCCATTCCTCTGTAAGGGATTTTGTATAATACGGATAATCCCTAGGAATCTTTTCTAATTTTGCATAGTTTTTTTTTGGATAATCAAACTCTCTGACTCTGTAACGAACACCTGCCAAAAAATAGACTGCATCTTTATGCAGCTCTTCTAATGCAATTGGCAGTACTCTGTCTCCTACTTTCACATCTGATAAGAAAATATCGATCGACTTGCCAATGCCTCTTATACTGTATCCGTTTAGGGCCGAACTGATCTTATCCATGTTTGGAATGATCCTATTGTTGGAAACAACGAGATTGTCTTTGATGATGTGGCGTTCTATTGCCTCTTGATGCTCTTTCAGCTCATGTTTGGAAATTGGTTTATCACATGCCATAGCTAGTACTTGAAATTCTTCTACAAATGGGTTCTTTGGATCAATGTATGTTTTTTCTATGTCTTCAAAATAATCATCAGGATGATTTTTGTAATACTGGGAAATGGGGTCGTTTCCTAATGCCAAAAACGCATATCCTTTCTGTCCTTTCCTTGCTGCTCTGCCAATTCTTTGAAATAGCCTGTTTGCCGGAATTGTAGATGATATTACACAATCTACATTTCCCACGTCTATGCCCAATTCTAGCGTGGGGGTGCATGAAATTGCTGATATCTTGTCCTCTTTGAACTGCTTTTCTACAAAAGTTCTGTAGTTTGCCATTAGTCCTGCCCTGTGAACCTTGATGTTGATTTTTTGTTTTTTTGCCTGGATTGCTAGTATCTCAGAATTAAGATGTGAATTGTTAAAAACCATTGTTTTATGGTTTTTCTCGGTCATTTTTTTTGTCAGTTCAACCATCAGCTTTCTCTGAGTTCTGAGTGACGGAAATAACATTACAAAATCAATCTGGCCTTTTCTTCCTGAGCCCTGAATTTTTTGCATCTTTTCACCAAACAGATCCTGACAGAATTCTTTTGCATTCTCTAAAGTTGCTGATGCTGCAACAAATTGTAATTTATTTTCACATATCCTCTTTAGTCTTTTGATTATATAGTGAACATTTGATCCAAAAATGCCTGAATACACATGAGCCTCATCCACTATGACCATTCTTGTAGATGATAACAATGATGAGAATTTTGTTTGATGCCACATGTGATAATGCAATACATCAAAATTTGTTATTAGGATGCCCGGCGGTTTTTCAACTATCTCACTTCGCTCTACTTGCCTTGTGTCGCCATCAAAGACTTTGACACTGATTCCATTTCTTGCAGCAAATTTCTGAATTTTTGGATATTGATCTCGTGACAATGCCTTTGTGGGGTATATGAAAATTGCAAATACCTTTCCCTCATTTGCTTCTTTTTTTATTCTCTGAATCGCTGGAATCAAAAATGCTTCTGTTTTTCCAGACGCTGTAGGAGCTTCGATGACAACATTTTCGCCAAATATGATCTCTTGAATTGATTCCTCTTGAAATTTGTAAAACTGCCTAATCTTTAACTCTTCAAGATGCTCAGAAACTGATTCGTCTAACCCCAAATCTTCAACTTTGCAGCCCATTTCAGGCTCAGGACTGCTCAACACCTTGTATTGCGAAACATAGTCTTTCTTTGAAAATAGGATCTCCTCAGTTATTTTGTCTGGTTTGTTGTTCCCAATCATTTCTATGATCTCGTTTTTACTCCTGACTATTCCTTCATCTTTTAGGCCTTCAGATAGTCCTTTTTCGGTAACCAATCCTTGATCATATCTTGAGAGAAATTCAAGGAATACTTCATCAACATTTCTTGAAAACTCTAAAAGATCCTCAACCCCACATCCGCTGCAAGAGACATGCATTTTCTTATTGAATGTCTTCTGAATTTCCATTCTTGATTTACATTTGGGACACAAGAATTTCAAGATCAACTGATTGGAGATTCTTGGTGATTTATTGTTTAATCTTGTCTGTAATACATGACATTATTAAGATAGGATATGCTCTTGAATTAAAAATGAAAAAAATCGAAATTAACAAGATTTACAATCAAAACTGTATTGAAGGGATGAGTCTGATTCCTAAAAATAAGATTGATCTGGTTATTACTGATCCTCCTTTTGCCATAAATTTCAAGGCAAAGAAAGCAAACTATAACAGAATTGCATCAAGGGTAATGCCTGGATATAATGAAATCAAACCAGAGGATTACTATGATTTCACATTTGCCTGGATGAGTGAGTCTTTCAGAATTCTAAAAGATTCTGGAAGCATGTATGTTTTCTCTGGATGGAGCAATCTCAAAGATATTTTGCGAGCACTTGACGATGTTGGATTTGTAACTGTTAACCACATTATCTGGAAATATCAATTTGGAGTGGTCACTAAAAGAAAATTTGTAACTTCCCACTATCACTGCCTCTATGTTTGTAAGGATGATAAGAAACGGAAGTTCTTTCCATTTTCAAGGTTCAAAAAAGACGAAAAAACTAAAGATAACAGGAGCCTCCATTATCGCGACAAAGAAGATGTCTGGGATATAAAAAGAGAATATTGGACTGGGGACGAAAAAACACCGACCAAACTCCCGTCTGAATTAATCGAAAAATTATTGAAATATTCCAGTGACAAGAAAGATCTTATTCTGGATCCATTCATGGGGTCCGGGCAAGTTGCAGTAGTGAGTAAATCTCTTGACAGGAACTTTCTTGGTTTTGAAATTGTTCCTGATTACTACAAATTTGCTAAAAAACGACTTGACACAGATACTTATAGAATTAAAAAATCAAAATGATCTATTTTCTTTCCAATCCGCCTGCTTTTTTATGACCAATTTTCGCTGATATGCTTTCCCTAAGCTCATCATCCGTCTTACCTTCCGTTTCGATACCTACTGATTTTGCAATCATTTCCAGCTTCTGCCTTTCTGTTTCGACCGGTCCTGAAATTTTAGGCGATTCTGTGATTTCTTTCATATGGTCTTGGATCTCGTTTTTTGCCTTGTTATATTCATTAACTGCCTGGCCCATTTTTCTTGCGGCACCAGGAAGCTTTCCTGTACCTAAAATCAAAACCAGTGCCACAAAAACAATGATCATCCATTCGCTTCCGCCAATATTCAGTGAATAATCAAACATGATCTGGTTTGTCTTGATTTGAAATTAAACCTAATGTCTGTGATTATGCCTAAATTCCAACATGTGATTGAAAATCAGACGTGAGAAGTACTTATTGATTTAAATAAATTCAAAACTATTAATTTTTATGAAAAAAATTGAAGCAATAGTTCAATCTGAAGTTAAAGATGCAGTGGTTGCTGCAATCAAAAAAATGGGAGTCGGCGGCGTTACTATTCATAAGGTTCAGGGCCAAGGTGCACAAGACCCTCCTCTAGTAGGAGAATACTTTAGCAGAGAAATGATCATCTGTGTAGCAGATGATCCAAAAGTAGACGGAATCATAGATGCAATTGCAAACGTTGCTTGCACTGGAACCAAAGGTGATGGTAAAGTCTTTGTTACGAATATTGTTGACGCACTTGACATATGCACCAAAAAACGTGGAACAATGGATATCTAGCTCAAGATCCTTTGCGGTTCTAGATTCTTTCTAGAAATAATCGCAAACACGGTCACAACGATTCCTATTGCACAAAATAACGAATACAATGCTTCGTTTCCAAATGACTGCGTTATTGGGCCTCCCATGGTTGGTCCTATGGCCCAACCCATTCCAAAAACTGTTTCATACGCACCTATGATCTTTCCTGAAATCCGTTTTTTGGTTTTACTCAAAATTATTTCCAAGGTTAATGGGAAGAATATGCTGAACCCAAAACCCATTAAAACCACAGCAATACCAAAAGTGACAATAGAGTCTGCGACAACTGAGATCGCCAATCCTATGGACACTGCCATAGTTGCAGCAATTAACGTATGACTTGTTTTTCTAGCCAGTTTTCCTGCCAATGCTAGTGATGATACTCGCGCTACCCCAAAAACAAAGTACAAAATCAAAATATCTGTAGCGGTCATTCCACTGTCATTTAGGAATGCCGGGTAAATTGTCAGAATTATCCCAAAAGACGATGTACAAAATATAAGCAATATTATGACTTCTGGAAACCTTCTCATCTCTTTGATTGATGAAAACACAAATCGCTCATGATGGTTTCTTACATCTTTTCTTGAAGCCAAAAATGATGTAATTATCGCTGCAGCCAGAATGAATGCGGCAATCTGAAATAAAATCCTGTAAGTGATGTCGATGCCTTCGAGAAATACCGTTCCTAATAGCGGGCCTATCATGAATCCCATTACAAAAAACATTGTAAACCAAGAGATGTTTCTGACTCTGTTTTTTTCCGAACTCTCTTTGGATATTATGGATTCACATGGGGGCCAAAAAAACGCATGAGCCACACCTGTCATAATTCTGAACCCCATAACTTCTGGCACTGATTGCGCAACTGACAAAAGATAGACTGATGCTGAATTCAGAGTCGCGCCCAACAAAAGTAGATACCCATTATTTATTCGATCAAGAAGGATCCCTACAAACAGTGGAATGAACATATATGGTATGAAATTAGTTAACCCGATTAATCCAAGATCAGAATATGTTGCACCGATAACGTTCTTTGCAAATACTGGTAGAATCGGTCCATGTAATCCATAAGAAATCCCTATGATTAAACCTGTTATGTTTACTAGTATCAGAACTCTGTTCATTTGTATGCTGCAACCATTATGGCCCCGCCCATAAGATCTTTCTCAAACTCCACTCTTGAGAATCTCTCTAACAATAATTCTTCCAGTTTTTTGTTTTGAGGCCATCTTTTGTATGTGCCATACAATGTTCCAAACTTTAAACCCAGCCTTCCTCCTCCCATAAACGCGAGAATCGGCAGGATGCATCTGAGATAAAATGAAACCCCTGCTCTAAAAAATATTTTGTCTGGTTTTCCTAAATCCACAATTACCAATCTCCCCTCTTTTTTCAAAACTCTGTGAATTTCTGAAATTGCTATTCTCAAATTTATTGCATCTCTTAAAGAATATCCGCATAAAACTGCATCAAATTCCTCATCTCTAAATGGAATGTGCTCGAAAACACCATTTGCCATGTCTGGACTTTTTTCAAAATATGTTGATGTGTTTTTCAACATTGGGACAAGTGGATCATAAAGCGTGATTGAAATATTGCCGTCAGTTAACCTTGATGCTGTTTTTGACATATTCCCAAAACCGGAACCAGCATCTAGAATTTTGTTTCCTGAAAATACTCTTTGTGAAATTCCGCGAATTCGGTGCTCCTTGTCTTTTCCAAGTGAAATGATTGAATTTACTTTATCGTAAATTGGGATGATTTCTCGAAGTACATCCATTACCTCTCCCCAATAGCTGCCTAATCCCATTTTATCTACTCTTCATAGACTTGTCATGTTCAAATCTGGATCTTCTATTGTACAAACTTTGATGCATTTTGAGAATACTTTTGTAAATCCGATTCTGAAACCTTTTCAAAAAGTTTTTCTTTGGATGTGATTTTTGCCATCTTTATGTGATTGATTCCTTCTTTTACTTCTGCTTTGAGGTTGATAGCTGCTATTGCCAATGACGCTGCGTCTTCTAAACTCATATTGGCATTGTAATGTTTTTCCAAAAATTCATTAACCTCATCAGAACCTGCACCAATCGCAACCGCTGCAAATTGTACGTAAGTTCCACTCGGATCAGTCACATAGATTGATTCGCCCTTCTGATCAATACCTGCTATGATCATGGAAACTCCATTTGGACGCACTCCTCCGTACTGTGTAAACTGATGAGCCTGATCTGCCAAGTACTTCGCAACTGTTGCAACCTCGACAGCCTCATCATAAGTCATTCGGTTGCCCTGTGAAAAGAATCTTGCATTATCGACTTGGACACGTGCATCAGGAATGTATCCAGCAGCTGCAACTCCTATATGATAATCAACTTGGAAAATTTTCTGTGTAACGTTAGATGTCTGTAGTATTCGGGGTTTCTCCTCTACTGCCATGATGACGCCCTCTTTGCTCAAAACCCCTATAGCTAAAGCACCTCTCTTTACGGTCTCTATCGCATATTCTACTTGGTAGATTCGACCATCCGGAGAGTACATGGTCGGGGTCATATCATAACCGCGTGATGCCATCATATCAAAACGAGTTCATTCTAAGTCAATTTAAGGGTAATTATCTTCTTTGAATGTGGAAAAGATCTGGAAATATGGTTTTAAGCGGAATTTGTATTATTGTTACTGAGAAATATGGTTGATCAACTACTAGAATTCAAAGAAATTCTCAGATCAAGAAAAACATCAGAACAGAGAAAGCCTGACAAACAGACCCGAAAATTATTGCTTTACTTGTTTACAAGTACGCGTGGAGGCTTTACACGTTTACGAATCATTATCCATTTGCTTGAACAACCATACAATACACACCAACTAGCTACCATGCTTGATCTTGATTACAAGGCTGTTCAACATCATATGAAAGTCTTGGAGAAAAACAATATGGTCTCAAAAATCGGTGAAAAATATGGTACTCTTTTCTGCTTATCTAATTTCCTTGAACTTAACATCAGCACACTGGATGAGGCAATAGACAAACTTGATAAAAAAATGAACTATGAAAAAATTTACATGTGATTCTTATCGCAATCGATCTGAAATTCTGAACTAAAGTTAATATAATATGCATCGCTTGAAAAAATGTCTTGATCAAGAACGATCCCTTTGCAAATGCTACCAAGCAAGTTAATGATGCTTGCGACATAATTGGTATTGCGGATAAGGGGATTCGTGAATACTTGGCAATGCCAAATAAAGTTTTGAGAGTAAAGATTCCGGTAAAAATGGATGATGGCAAAATTAGAATTTTCACAGGATTTAGAAGTCAACATAACAACGATCGAGGACCATACAAAGGTGGCATTCGTTACTTTAATCCTGAAGGTGGAGTCGAATATATGGAACGTGAAGTCATGGCACTCTCTTCATGGATGACTTGGAAATGTGCAATTGTTGATATCCCACTTGGTGGCGGTAAAGGCGGGATCTATGTAAACCCAAAAACTGAGAAACTCAGTGAGGGTGAACTCGAGAGGCTTACTAGGGGATTTGCGTTTAAAATTTCTGAAATTATTGGTCCAGGAAAAGATATTCCCGCACCTGATGTTTACACCACAGGCAAAGAAATGACACAAATCATGGATACTTATGGAAAATTAAATGGCAACATTTCAACACCAGGTGTAATCACGGGAAAGCCAATTTCTATGGGTGGCTCTCTTGCAAGAAATGTTGCAACTGGATTGGGTGCAGCATACTGTGTAAGAGAAGCCGCAAAGGCACTAAAAATTAATCTTAAAACTGCTAAGGTTGTTTTGCAAGGATTTGGAAATGCATCTACCTTTGCGGGTATCTATCTGGAGAAGATGGGCTCTAAAGTGATCGGCGCAAGTGATTCTAAAGGCTCTATTTTGTTTGAAAAAGGCGCTCCTGTAAATAAACTCATGGAGTATAAAGAAAAAACCGGTTCCGTTGTTGGGTTTCCTGGAAGTAAGAAAGTCTCAACTGAAGAGTTACTTACTGCTAAATGTGATGTTTTGATTCCTGGTGCTTTGGAGAACCAAATCACTGCAAACATTGCCAAGAACCTCAAATGTAAAATAATTGCGGAAGCTGCAAATGGTCCAACATTGCCAGAGGCAGATCCGATAATAGAACAAAAGAAAATTTTAGTAATTCCAGATATTCTGGCAAATTCTGGCGGCGTTTGTATTTCGTATCTTGAATGGGTACAAAACAACATGGGTTACTATTGGACGTTTGATGAAGTTGCTAACAAGATGGAGACAAATATTACTAAAGGCTTCAAAGATGCTTATGCTCTCTCAAAAAAACACAAGATTGACATGAGAAAGGCAACAATGGTATTGGCTGTAGAGCGAGTCTTAGAGGCCTTCAACCAAAAAGGCATTTGGCCATAATCTTAGGCTATAAGAGACTCATAGATAATCAGTTGTTCTATGAACATTATTTTTCCTTTTGTTACGGCATGAATCTTTCTTCTGAAAGAAAGATCCACATTGGTTCTTCTTTGCAACAACTGAATTGTTTTCCTAGTTAAGATCCTGCCTTTTCTATCTCTGTCAAAAAGAATGATCAATCTGTGATAATTTGCAGCCGAGTCTGCAAAATTTATAATTCTGCCAAATCTGTGAAATTCTAGGATTTTTCCATTGTATCCAAGTTTTCTTAACGCTTTTGAGTCTCTCTTTCCTTCAACCACTACTGCGCTATTGCTCACAGTGTTTAGTTCGACAATAAAATCTCTTAATTCTAAGATTTCTTGTTCAGAAACTAACATGTTATTTAAATCGTTTTAACATATTAAGCATTTTTGCTAATGGAAAATAATGACTAATGTCTTACTTGTTCAAAATACCAGAATGGAGGGTTCTGGATATCTGGGCGATCTTCTCAAAAATGACGGCTTTGAAATTACCTCGGTTAACGCAAAACATGAATCCCTTCCGGACACGCAATTTTCTCTGGTTGTGATCTTAGGTGCGCCTGAAAGTGCAAATGATGACTTGCATTATCTTCAAGCAGAACAACATCTGATCAAAAATTGTGTTGAAAAAAACATTCCTGTTCTTGGAATTTGTTTGGGGTCTCAGTTAATTGCTAAAACTTTTGGTGGAAAAGTATACCGAGGATCAAAAAAAGAGATTGGGTTTTATAATGATTTGAAAGTTGTTGATGACTCTACATTTTTTTCTGGCTTCAAAAATCCGTTGACGGTATTTCACTGGCATGCTGACACGTTTGATCTGCCCCCGGAGGCTATTCGATTGGTCTCCTCTACTCATTACCTAAACCAGGCATTTCAGTACAAAAGTGCAGTAGGATTGCAATTTCATCTGGAGGTAAATGAAGAAATGGTACATCTGTGGCTTGATAATGCTAAAGAAAAATTGGAAAAAATCCCTGACATCGATCCGCAAAAAATCCGTTCTGATATGATTGAAAATATTTCAACCGTAAAATCAAATATGAATATTTTTTACAATAATTTCAAATCGTCTTTCAATCTTTGACCAAAGTTTAATATAGTTAATTTTGATTCCATGGATTAAACAATGGCTGCAGTAAAGAAAATTTTTGAGGAAATCATTCAAACCGATCACAAAGTCATCACTGAAGAGCTGTCTAAATCTATTCTCAAAACATATGGTGTCAAGGTCCCCCCTTTTGCGCTTGTGACTTCTGCTGAAGAGGCTGCAAAAGAAGCCAAAAAAATCGGTTTCCCGCTTGTTATGAAGGTGGTCTCACCACAAATCTTACACAAAACTGATGTTGGCGGTGTTAAAGTTGGATTAGACAATGTGGATGATGTAAAAAAGACATTCAAAGACATGTATGGCCGTCTATCCAAAAAGAAAGGAGTTGATGTTAAAGGAATTCTTCTTGAAAAGATGGTTCCGAAAGGTATTGAACTAATTGTTGGTATTCAAAACGATCCTCAGTTTGGTCCGGTTATTATGGTTGGACTAGGTGGAATTATGACTGAAGTGATGAAAGATGTCGCATTTAGAATGTTACCGATAACTACTTCTGATGCAAAATCAATGCTTAGTGAACTCAAGGGCGTGGCATTACTCAAGGGATTCAGAGGAAGTGACCCAATTGATCTTAACATGGCGGCAAAAATGTTGGTAGATATTGGAAAATTAGGCGTAGAAAATGC
>JAGQHE010000072.1:11358-21288 GCA_020431995.1 Candidatus Nitrosopumilus sp. | reverse complement strand
TAAATTCGAATTAAATCATCAGTGTTGATCTGAATTGGATGGTGCTGATAGTAAAACGGTATTGTATTTGCAGCATAAAAATTATTTTCAGTATCAGAGTCAGTGTCAAATCCATTTAGAACCATTACCATCTCGTCAGCTGGTGCCCTGCCGCCCTTAGGATCAACAATAAAGACACCATACAATCCATGAACAATGTGTTCTTCGAGTGGCATAACATGGCAATGGTATGGATGAACGCCTACAGGACCGGCCTCAAATTCATAAGTGAATTTTCCTCCTCCGCTTCCAACAATTTCAAAAACGCCATCCATTTCAGCCTTATGGATTCCATGAAAATGCATTGTGTGTGATTTTGAACCATTATTGATGAAATGAATTCTTACAAGATCTCCTTCAGTAGCCCTAATTGTAGGTCCTGGAACAGTCCCATTAAAGGTCCAAACATTATAAAAAACACCGGGAGAAATCTCTTGGATTTTATCATCTTCAGCGATTATTGTGTAATCCCTAATGATTTGACCACTCTCAGAAACAGAAGTTACACCATACTCAAAATTTCTCAAGAAATTATCAGGATCAAAGTCTACGGTAGATACAGTATAAAGAGGATCAATTATTTCTCCAGATGTTTTTACAGCAGAACCAGAGTGCGTAATGAATGTTTTTTCCTCTGATTGGGGATTAGTTAAAATGGGAAATATTATGATTGCTGAAATTCCAATTACAAATAACGATATCATAGCAACGGATCTAGTGGTTTTCAGGACATGTAAAAATAGCATAAATCTTTATTTAAATTTACCCTAAGCTAACTTTTTTAGTCTGCTCTAACTTCGGTACAAAAGAACATGAAATTTTGGAAAAAATTAGGTTTAAACTAAAGAAAACGAAATTTAATCTGTGCAGAGATCAGGATTAATCATCGTTATTTTAGGATTATTCATCGTATCGGGGTTAATAGTGTCAATATTTGAAAATCAAATTACATTAGAGGGAATAAACCAAGAAAATGGAAAAGTAAGCATAACAGAAAAACTGACTATCCCAGTAGATTTGGATATGGGGAAAACTCCCGTAGGAGTTTTTGCAGTACAAATAATGGATGTTAGAAAAAACACATTTTCTGTCAAGGTATTAGATCCGTCAGATATCGAAATCATTTCCCAACAGATCGACGAGGATACTACTGAAGATGAATTTGATGTTCTGGAAACTGGAACTTACAAATTACTAATTGAGAGTTCAAGTGATGACGAAATTTATGTGGCGGGTGCAATTGGGCCACTTCCTGATCCCGACAAAAAAATCATCATGTCCATAATCTCCACATCTTTGATTGTGATCGGCATGATAGGATTAGGCGTAATTGGGATGTATGGAATCAAGAATAGAAAAAGATCAGTTTAGATAGCTATCCATTTTTTCAAGACCGTTAATTGCTGCGTCAAAATTTTCACCATGTTCAACAATACTGGCAAGTTTGTCAGAATTAGCAACAAGTAGGCATTTCCCATCATCAGAGTTTTTGGAAACAAATCCACGAATAATCAGATAAGAAAGTCTTTCAAGAACCTCAGATTCAGGTACAGAAGCCCGCTGTGCCAAATAGGAACATTCTTTTTCACCATCCTCTAGATCTGCCAAAATAGAAGATGTGACTGGATCAAACATACAATCTATAATTTTTTCACGATCAAATGCGTCATCCATATGTACGAAATATGGAATAAAGGAAGTTATAACTTTTTGAACACATCACTCCAATAAGATAATTAAGAAAATAGCATAGATCAGATTATGCAGAAACTTTGCAGCCAAGATTCGTCAGGGAAAGGAGAACACTGTTTTTGCATAGACATTGATGCTCGACAAGGAGTTAAAAAATGCTGCAAATGCAACATGTGGAATATTCAAGGTAATGATTGGACCGAAGATGAGGACTACAGGTAATTTCAATTTAAGAAAGTTTGTAAAAATTAGGCGTCAGGCACAGGTTATAGCACTAAGGCATTTTAAAGATTCCAAATTTGGTGCCCAGTATGGTTTTTATCGGGGTTTCTTAGAATTTTGGAATACTTGAGTACGCAAGAATACAGACATATTGTCAGGATTGTAGGAAATGATATTCCTGGTGAAAGAAAGATCGTTGTTGGATTAACCCAGATCAAAGGAATAGGCCATAATTTTGCAACTGCAATTCTAGATACTCTTAAAATTGACACAAATTCTAACATTGGCAATCTTACCGAATTTAATGTTGAGGCAATTGAAAAATTAATAACAAATCCAGTCAAGGGAAATTTTCCAGTATGGTTCCTTAATAGAAGAAAAGATATCGAAACAGGTGCAAATTTACACTTGTTAACATCGGATATCCCATTTACATTAAGAAATGACATAGAAAGAGAAAGAATCACGGCAAGTTGGAGAGGTTACAGACATCTATCAGGTCTTAAAGTTAGAGGACAGCGAACAAGGACTTCAGGTAGAAAAAGTGGGGCAGTGGGAGTTGCAAAAGGAGGAATGGCTGCGCCAGCAAAGAAAGGTGGAGCAGCAGCACCAGCAGCAGCACCAGCAGCAGCACCAGCAGCACCAACGGCGGAGAAAAAAGAATAGGTGTATTGAATGGGAGATCCAAAATATCCACGCAGGGTTTGGAGGAAACCAAAAAGACCTCTTAATTATGAATTAAAAATGGATGAGCTAAAAACTCTTGGCACGTTTGGGTTAAGAACTAAAAGAGAGCTATGGAAGGCACATACTGAGTTATCTCGGGTCAGACATCAAGCAAGATCATTGCTTGCATTAAGACAGGAGGTAAGGGCAGAAAAGGAGCCAATTTTAATGAAATCGCTTGCAAGAATAGGATTAGTAAGTAGTGATGCAACGCTAGATGATGTACTCAATCTAAGCGCAAACGATTTGTTATCACGCAGACTACAAACTTTAGTCACAAAGAAATTCGGATTCAAATCACCATATCAAGCAAGACAAGCAGTAATTCACGGTCACATCATGATAGGGGATAGAAAGGTCAACATTCCATCTTATACAGTAACGGTTGAAGAAGAGAATAGTGTCCATTTTGCACCTGAATCCAAGATTCCGAAAATGTTAGAAAAGATGGAATCAAAAACTCCATCTCCAGAACCACCAGTTGAAGAAATTGCAGAGGAATCTAAAGATCAGAGTTCTGCTGAATAATCAAGAAATAGGCTTATCAGTACATAACCCCAATACTCAGATAGAATAATCATGTGTTCAATAATAGGTTACTTTGGAAAAGAAAGCGCAGCTCCAATAATAGTAAAAGGGCTAAAAAGAATGGAATATCGCGGATACGATAGTGTCGGAATTGCAACAGAGTCAGACCATCAAATTGAACTGAAAAAAGGGATTGGAAAAGTAAACGAGGTGAATTCAAGAATTCAATTAGATGTACTTCCAGGAAAAGTAGGCATCGGTCATACCAGGTGGGCAACTCACGGAAAAGTCACAGATGTCAATGCACACCCACATTCAAGTAATTCTGGAAGAATTGCAATAGTCCATAATGGGATAATAGAAAATTTTGAAGAATTAAAAAAACAATTAGAAAATGAGGGGTATAGTTTCAAGAGCGATACGGATAGTGAAATTATTGCAAATCTAATTCAAAAATATTATGAAAAAACTTGTGATGTGAAAAAAACAATTTTGAGAACAGTCGCAAAAATCAAGGGACATTACGCATTTGTTGCAATGTTTGAAAACGGTCAACTTGCAGCAGCAAGATTTCATGAACCATTAATCATAGGAGTTGGACAGAATGATTTCTTTTTGTCAAGCGATGTTTTGGGATTCATTGAATATACTGATAATGTGATATATATCGAAAATGGGAATTTTGTGATTTTAGATAAAGACAAATTTCAAATCATGAATTTCGACGGTGAATGTGTAAAATATGAAACAGTCAAGGTTTCTAAAGAATTTGGTGATGCATACAAGGGTGATTATGCACATTTTACATTAAAGGAGATTTATGAACAGCACGAAACAGTCTTGAAAGCAGGGGAGAAAACTTTAGAGGCAATTGAAAAAACTGCAGACTACATCAAACATGCAAAAAACATCTACATTACAGGCAGCGGCACGAGCTATAATTCAGCATTAATTGCAAAGCAGATGTTATCAAGATACACTAAAATCAAGGCAGAGCCAATCATGTCAAGTGAGCTTCAGTTTGCACCAAATAGCATAGAAGAAAATTCTATCATGATTGCAATATCTCAAAGCGGTGAAAGTGCAGATGTTTTGGAAGCGGTAAAGATTTCAAAAATAGCTAAATGTAAAACGATAGCGATTGTCAATTTGTTAACATCATCACTTGCACGTGAATCAGACATTGTGATAGGAATGAATTGTGGACCGGAAATAGGAGTTGCAGCAACAAAGAGTTTTACAACGCAACTTGTAATAATCTACAAAATTATTCAAAAATTAAGTGATAACAATATAGATATTGATTTTACTAAAATTTCTGAATCGATATTAGAGGTATTAAAAGATCCTACAAGAATTCAGAGGATTGCAAACGAAATGAAAGACATTTCAGATATCTATGTGCTTGGAAGAGGGATACATTATCCAATTGCAATTGAGGCAGCTTTGAAACTGAAAGAATTAACCTACATTCACGCGGAAGGAATTCCAGGAGGCGAATTAAAACACGGGCCTCTTGCCTTAATGGATTCCAACGTGTTTGTAATAATCATAAATCCAAATGATTCAACATACTTAGATACACTAACAAGTGCAAGAGAGATCAAAGCACGTGGTGCAAAAATCATCGGGGTTTCAGATATAGAAAGTGATGTGTATGATTTTTGGATTGAGATTCCCAAATCAGATGAAATAGCATACCCAATTTCAGAAATCATTCCCATTCAGCTACTAGCATATTATGCGGCACTTGAGAAAAACACAGATCCTGATTATCCTAGAAATCTTGCAAAATCGGTCACAGTGAAGTAAATAATCTGTGATATTCTTTTTCGGCTAGTTCCAAGAAATTTTTAGAATTATTCCCAGTTTTGAGCATTGATGCTATAATACTTCCACCAGCACCTACGCCTTCTTTTGCAAAACCTTCTGAAAATGCTTTTAGGCCATAGTGTTTTGAATCTTTCAGGCCAGGATCTACAGAAATTATTGGCACATCGGCAATTTGTTCAACAACATCTACAAAATTTGCACTTTCATCATGTGTAATATAAGAAGTTGTTCCAATCACGGTATTTTCTTCATTGAATCCAATTTTTGATGCAAATGCCAGCACGGCAGACATCTGAGTTCCTCCAGCAAGTATGACTTTAGACATACTTGAAACAGAGCTTAGCATTCCTGCTACAAAAGGAATCATAGGATCACCAATGTTAGCAATTATGCTGTAGGGATGATCAGAAGTAATTCTTTCAAGTGCAGATGTAACGATTTGGTTTTTTAATTCAACCGGATTGCTCGGCATACTAGAACTTACTTTGGCATTAAATCCTAATGCACGTAATACAGCTAAAGCGGTAGTTGTTCCACCAGGAATACTTTCTCCTATAACCAAAGAATCAGTCAGCGAAGCCATGCTTCTTCCTACAATTCTACCATAATCAACAGCATGTGATACTTGAGAATCAGTCATAGCATCTTGGATCGAAATATTTTTTCCGCTAGACATGCCTGTTTCAATAAAAGGTAATTGCGGTGAAACTTTACTGCCAGCATTTATTGTTAGGTGTGGGATGCTTGCAGATTCCAGAGCTGTTTTAGTCAACAACGCCGGAGTTGGTTTTCCATCAGGAGTCATGGGTATTTTATCAATCGTTTTACAATACCCATAGTGAAGGTATTCAGCATCGGCAGGTGGGGTAAATTTTATTGAATCTGTATCAGCACCTGCAAAAGTAATTCCTGGAATCTCACAAGTTTCAGTATAAGAGATGACGAGTGAAAAAAGAAATCTTCCCGAATTCATAGTTTGAATAAAATTTTGAGCCTGATCTATATTTCCAAATAATTCAAAATTTTCCAAGAAGCTCATTAGCCCATCATTTCAAGAAATTGCTGCTCTGTTCGTTTTTGCATAACATGATTAGTTATTTTTTCTTGGCCAAGAGTAGATGTCTCTGTATTGCCATAATTATGTCCTGAGTATAAGACCAGATTATCATCCAACGAATAAAGTACATCAAAGAGACTATGGTAAAGATCTTTGGCACTTCCTCCAGGTAAATCAATTCGGCCACAATTTCCAACAAACAATGTATCACCTGAGAAGATTTTCCCATCTCCAACTAGACAGATGCTGTCCTTAGAATGCCCAGGCGTGTGAAATACTTTTAATTTTGAATTTCCAAATTGGATAAAATCTCCATCCTTTACTGCAATATCATGTTTAAGTTCTGAATGTTCATGCTGGATTATGGGAGCTTTGGTGGATTCCGTCATGGCTTCATTTCCCAAGGTGTGATCAAAATGCTGATGAGTATTTACAATGTATTTGATTTTTAAATTGTTTTTTTTAATGATCAACTCTAATTCGATCAAATCCCATGAAGGATCAATGATGATCGCTTCGTTAGTATCCTCGTCTTCAACAATATAGGAAAAATTTTGCATGCTTCCAACTTGGATTTGATGGACTTTCATAGAATTCCATTCTCCGCTTCTGGTGGAATTCCAATTTTTTCAGTAAACAATTCCCCAGTCAAATCTCTTCTTTTAGGAATACCTTGTTTCATTTTATGAAAGGTTGTGGTCATGTCACATTTTGAACAGATATTTGCTGTATCCCCTGTTTGTGGATCCAATCCAGATGGAACGTCAACTGCAAATTTGAAACAATCTGTTTGATTAATGTAATTTATCGCTGACGCATATGGTTTTCTAATATTTCCAGAGATGCCAGTTCCCAGTATCGCGTCAACAATTACATCAGGATTGAAATCAAATTCAAATGAATCGCCAGACAGCAATTTCACAGAAGGCATTTTCTGTAAAAGGGACCAATTCCAATTACTTTCTTCAGTTTTGATCTTGTCAGGAGAACCAAGTAACATCACGGTGACTTTTGCCCCATAACCAGACATATGCCTAGCCATTACCAATCCGTCACCGCCATTATTTCCCAATCCTGCAAAGATCAGAATATTTTTAGATTCTATGTCACCAAGTTTATCAACTAGTCTTCTTACTGCTGCAGCACCGGCATTTTCCATCATAAATTTTTTTAGAAATCCCATATCATGACCTTTGTTTTCGATTGCATACATTTGATCAACAGTAATTTCCATACAAATTCTGAAATCATATCCAAAATAAGAGTTTGGTAAACAACTTTATCCTAGTTTTGAAAAGTTACCGGATATGACATTAAAGAACGTCAGACCGGCTCTTAATAGAATTGCAAAAAGTTTAGGAGACGTTCAAGATTCAAGGGAATTTTTATTAAAAAACACAAGAGAGATAGTCATTTTATGTAGTAAATCAATCATTGCAGTACATAAAGGGGATTTGGCGAATGGGAAAAAGAATTTAATTCAGGCAGAAAAGTTATTGAGAACATATAAGAAAAAAGCAACAGGAGATCTGCGAAGATATCTAATTACTCCAGAGCAGGAGTTTGTAGAGGCTGCATGCCTCATTGCAATTGTTGAGCAAAAAGAAATACCTTCAGATAAAATGTTGTCGGTGACGCAGGAGTCATATGTGTTAGGATTGCTAGATTGCATAGGCGAATTAAAAAGGCAGATATTGGATAAAATTAGGATTGGCGAAATAGATGAAGCTGTAAGGATTTTTGACACAATGGAAAATTTGTATCTTCAACTATACACATTTTCAATGTATGATAAAGTGGTTAAAGAGGCTAGGAGAAAGATCGATGTCAATAGAATTCTTGTGGATGATGTGAGATCTGTGATTACAGAAGAGAGAAGAAGGGCAGAATTGATCAGGGTTTTAAAAAAACTAGAGGAATAAGTATCATCATAATATGCGGGCGATGGGATTTGAACCCACGAACTCCTAAGAGACTAGCCCCTCAAGCTAGCGCCTTTGGCCAGGCTGGGCGACGCCCGCAATAAAAACTCCTTGCATGGTTTTTATAATCCTTGATTACTTTTTTGTTCGTGCTAATTCCTGTTAGATGTTTTACATGTGGAAATTTGGTGGCCGATAAATTTGAAGATTATCAAAATAAATTAAAGTCAGGAGAAGATCCAGTAAAAACTCTCGATTCCTTAGGAATTACAAGGTATTGTTGCAGACGAATGCTTTTGACCACTGTTGAAACAATTCAGCAAGTAATTCCATTCTACGAAGCAATTCAAAGAAGAAAACAAGAAGTCGAATTGGAATTAGAATAACTTGGCCAAGATTTCTTCAGTTGAAGGACGTATTCTATACAACAGCAGAGGAAGTAAAACAATCGAAGTAGACGTTAAATCTGACGGTGGATTCTTAGGAAGAGTTTGCGCTCCATCCGGAGCAAGCGTAGGGAAATATGAGGCAGTTAGTTTTCCAAATGGAAAGCCTGAAGAGAGTCTTAAAGTTTTAAGAGAGAATACACAGAAATTCATAGGAATAGAATCATCAGATCTCAAAGCAATTCATGACGTATTGAAAAGTTTGGACAACACTACAAACTATTCAGGTATCGGAGGAGCACTTGCTTTTGCAATAACAATTGCATCAATGGAGTCAGCATCAAAAGCATCGGGAGAGCCATTGTTTAAGACACTCTCACCCAAATCCTCGTTCAAATTTCCATTTCCACTTGGAAATATTTTAGGCGGAGGCGCACATGCAGGGCCAGGAACACCTGACATTCAAGAGATTTTGATTTGCGCTACAGGTTCAAAAACAATAGAGGAGGCAATTGAGACTAATTTACTTGTACATAGTGAATTGCGTCGGGTTTTAGAAAAAGAGGATCCTAGTTTTACAAACGGGAGAGGAGATGAAGGGGGATGGGCTCCAAAACTAGAAAACCAAAAAGCATTAGAAGTATCCGCAAAAGCGTGTGAAAATTTAGGATTTACCTTGGGAAAAGAAGTGTCATTAGGAGTAGACTTTGCATCATCAACACAGTGGAACGAAGGAAAAGGAAAGTATGTTTACGACAGAGCAGGATTTGAGAATTCTACATCAGAACAGATAGATTTTGCGGCAGGCATCATTGAAAAATACAAGTTGATTTATGCAGAAGACGCAGTTCACGAAGAAGCGTTTGAAGACATGGCCGAGCTAACATCAAAGTTTCCAAACACATTAGTCACAGGAGACGATCTGACTGTGACAAATAAGGATATTCTTGCGAAAGCGATTAATGCAAAATCATGCAATGCGGCAATTTTAAAGGTGAATCAGGCAGGCAGTCTTTTTGATGCGTTGGAATTTGCCAAACTGGCAAACCAAAACAATATTCGGCTAATAACATCACATAGATCTGGCGAATCCACAGATTCACAGATATCCCACATAGGCCTTGCAACAAAGTCAAAAATGCTCAAAGTTGGCGTGGTAGGAGGAGAAAGAATAGCAAAACTAAACGAACTGCTACGCCTGTCGGGGGATGATTTAATATGTGGCATGGCAGAGATTTAAAATCGCTATGAGTGAACTAACTGAAGCAACAGACATCAAAAAGAAGATCCTAGCCACCGGAATCAGGGTGGGGACACAGGTAAAGACAAAATTCATGAAACCATTCATCACCAAAGCCAGTCCTGAAGGACTCTACATGCTTGATGTAGACATCACACTGGAACGCATTAAGACAGCAGCCAAATTCATCAATAGGCTAGGAACAGATAATCTCATTGTGTGCTCTGCAAGACAATACGCAGAGACTCCAGTTGAAAAATTTTGTGAGATGTTAGGTTCAAAGAA
>JAGQHE010000072.1:0-11288 GCA_020431995.1 Candidatus Nitrosopumilus sp. | reverse complement strand
GTTTTGATTTCAGACCCACAAGTTGACGAACAGGCAATTATTGAAGCTACCAACGCAGGAATTCCAATAATAGGGATTGCAAACACAGATAACATCACATCAAACATAGATGTAATCATCCCAGCAAACAATAGAGGGAGGAAGGCTCTTGCAACGGTTTATTGGTTATTGGTTCGTCAAATTCTAATCGAACGCGGCGAGTTAAAAGAAGACGAGGCAATGAAATATGAAATTGATGACTTCGAGACAAAGGATGCCGAAGAGGAAATAGAATAAATCGAATATAATTTCAAAGGGTTTAATTGAAATCAAAAGCTTCAGCTCCAGGAAAAGTGATTCTTTTTGGAGAGCATTTTGTAGTATACGGAATCAAGGCAGTTCTTTGTGCAATAAATAAAAGAATCACGGTTACAGCGGAAAAGGTTGACGGGGACAAGATATCAATAAGATCGAACATAGGCAGTTTAGAACTGGGTTCAAATAAATCAATTTCAGAAATTGATTCGCCACTAAAACCATTCTATTATTTGGCAGACAAGATGATAAGAAATCAGAACACAGGAATAAGCATCAAAGTGGAATCGGACATTCCATTAGGAGTTGGGCTAGGATCTTCATCTGCATGTTGTGTTGCAGGAGCTGCTGCAATTTCCAGATTATTTAGAGACACAACCAAAAAAGAAATTCTAGAAATGGCAATTGAGGCTGAAAAAACAATTTTTGAGAACACATCTGGAGCTGACTGCACCGTTTGCACATACGGAGGGATAATGGAGTATGACAAGAGAAACGGGTTTACCAAAATAGAGTCAAATCCCGATTTCCATCTTGTGATAGCAAATTCAAACATAGAGCATTCTACAAAGTCGATAGTTGCAAGAGTAAGAGAATTCAAAGAAAAAAATGAAGACGAATTTTCCAGATTGTGTGATAACGAATCAAGATTAGTTGAGGATGTGTTGAAATTATTAAAGATCAACAGCGTTAAAGAATTGGGGGAGAAAATAACAGAGAATCAAAAATACCTTGAAACAATAGGTGTTTCAAACAACAAACTAAGAGACATGATTCAGGTGGGTCAAAAAACATCATTTGGTGCAAAAATTACAGGCGCAGGAGGAGGAGGGTGCATTTTTGCATTAACAGATACAACAAATTTAGATCAGACCATGATGGGGTTTCAATCTAACAATTATGATTGTTTTTCGGTGAAAATTGATTTTAAAGGACTGGATACTTTTTAATGGACTAGATAATTTCAAACAGCATGATTCTAATAAAATTAGGTGGATCAATAATCACAAACAAAGAAAGGCCGCTATCAGCACGAAGAAAAACAATAAACGACATTTCTAAGAATTTAAGAAAAATCGATGAACCAGTAATTATTGTTCACGGAGGCGGTTCATATGGACACTATTGGTCTGTCAAATATGATATGCATACAAAAGAAAGAAAATACGATCTCAGAGGAGTTGCGATTATTAAAAATTCAATGATTGAATTAAACAAGATTGTTTTGGATTCATTGTTAAAGAATAATCTAAATCCATACTGTCTTCCTCCTACGGATTTCATGTCGGGGAACAAACCAATTTTGAAAAAGATCAAAGAGATTGAAAAAATTGCCAAATCGGGTTTTATTCCAGTCACATATGGGGATGCATTATGGTATGGTCAGAAAAAAACATACATTTTGTCAGGAGACAGAATAATGACGCATCTTGCAAAAATACTAAAACCAAGACTCTGTATTTTTGCATTAAATGAGAATGGGTTATACTCAGATCTAAAATCAAAAAAATTAATTTATGAATTAAAAGGTGAACGGCCATTAATTTCTAAAAATAAAATGGATGTAACAGGAGGAATGGCAAGGAAGGTAGAAGAAGCGTCAAAGATTTCAAAGATGGGGATGAATGTCTTCTTTACAAATGGAAACAAACCCGAAAGGATTGTGAAAGCGGTTAAAAATAGGACATTTGAAGGAACATTGTTTAGAGGTAGATAAAATGTCCGAAGAATTTGTAATTTTAGTTGATGAGAACGACAATCCAATAGGCAGTGAAGAAAAAGTGAAGTGTCATTTGCCAAATGGAAAACTGCACAGAGCATTTACTGCATTGTTATTTGGTAATGATGGAAGGTTAGTGCTTACAAGAAGGGCAAAGGAGAAAATGTTGTGGCCAAATGACTGGGATGGAACATTTGCTAGCCATCCAAGAGAATCAGAAACTTATGTGTCATCAGGAGAAAGAAGAATGCCAGAGGAATTGGGAATTAGTGGCACCCTAGATTATTTACATAAATTTGAATATCATGTTCCATACAAAGATATTGGTTCTGAAAATGAAATTTGCGGAACTCTAATTGGAGTGATCGACAAATCCGCAAAATTAAGAGAGATTGAAAAAGAGATTGATGAAATTAAATGGATTTCGGCAAAAGAATTACTTTTAGAATTAAAGGCAAACCCACAAATTTATTGTCCTTGGATGCTTATCGCGTTAAAATTATTAGACAAGTCTAGAAAAGACATACTGGAAAAATATGCAAGTATTTTATCCACATGGATGAGTAATGAAATCAGAGATGAATTGCAAAGAGCAATTAAAAATCATCTTCCAGACAACCAATGGAGAATAGTAAATGAAAAAAACTAAACAGATTGAAGAAAACGCAATAATGATAAACAAGTATCTAAGTTCAAAACTAAAAGGAAACCCTAAGAAATTGTATGATGCTGCAGGGCATCTAATTGCAAACGGTGGGAAAAGACTCAGGCCATACATGGTAATCAAAAGCTGCCAGATTTTAAAAGGAAAAACATCCAATGCGATACCAGCTGCAAGTGCAGTTGAAATGGTTCACAACTTTACGTTGGTTCATGATGACATAATGGATAATGATGAAATGCGTCATGGCGTTCCTACAGTACATAAAAAATTTGGAGTACCAATAGCAATTCTTGCAGGAGACGTTTTATTTTCAAAAGCATTTCAGATTATTACCGACACAAAATTATCAACAAAGGCCACCACTCAATTAGTTTCCAGACTTGCTAAAGCTTGTGTAGATGTATGCGAGGGACAGTTACTAGATGTAAAAATGGCCGAAGAGAGAAAAATTCCATCGCAGGCAGAATACATAACAATGATTGAAAAAAAAACTGCAGCGTTATTTGACGTATCATGTACAATGGGAGCAATTTGTGCGACAACAAAAATGAGCGATATTTTAAATCTTTCATCATTTGGAAGAAATCTTGGAATAGCATTCCAAATAACAGATGATCTTATAGGAGTAATGGGCGATCCAAGAATCACCAAGAAGCCTGTAGGAAACGATCTCAGGGAGGGGAAAAAATCACTTCCAATTCTAATGGCAATAAGATTAGCAAAGGGCAGTAACAAGAGAATAATTCTAAAAGCATTCGGGAATTCGAAAGCATCTAAAAAAGATCTTAGCAGGGCAGTAGATGTCATTCGATCTTTAGGAATAGAAGAAAATGTAAGAAACCAGGCTCTAAAATATGCAGGACAGGCTGAAAAATCACTAGCAAGGTATTCAGGCCCTGCCAAAGTTGAATTAATTTCATTACTGGATTTTGTTGTCAAAAGAAGTGCATAATTGTAATAAGAGGAAATAGAATGAACGACGAATTAAAGATCGAGATTAAAAAAATGGCTCTTCAAAATGCATATGAGTACGGAGGAGAGACTAGGGACAAGATAATTTTAGGGAAAATCATTGGAACAAAACCAGAATTAAGAAACAAAGTAAAAGAGATCACAGACGACATTTCTGAGATTGTTACACAAGTCAATCAGATGTCATTAGAAGAACAGAGAAAGGAAATTGATGAAAATTTTCCAGAAATTTTAGTACCCAAAGAAAAAATCGAAGAGAGGGAAGGTCTTCCAAAATTAAAGGATGCAGTATATGGCAAAGTGGTTACAAGATTTCCTCCAGAGCCTAACGGTTATCCGCATATCGGTCACGCAAAAGCAGCTATCATAAATTCCGAATATGCAAAGATGTATGGCGGGAAATTCATTTTAAGAATGGACGATACAAATCCGGAAGCAGAGCGAATGGAATATCATGCTGCCATCAAAGTCGGATTAGAATGGCTTGGAGTAAAATTTGACTTGGTCAAAAACACGTCAGACGATATGGAGATATTTTATGATAAGGGAATAAAATTGATTAATTCAGGAAAAGCTTACGTTTGTACTTGCAAAAGAGAAGACATTAGCAAAAATAGAAGAGAGCGAAAACCATGCAAATGCAGTACAAATGATATTGATAAAAATTATAGGAATTGGGAGAAAATGAACGATAAATTCAAACCAGGCGATGCAATTGTCAGATTTCGCGGAGATATGAAAGCAGATAATGCAGTAATGCGAGATCCAGTATTATTCAGAATAATTGAAGGCAGGCATTATACATTAGGCGAAAAATACAGAATTTGGCCTAGCTACGACATGGCAGTTGCGATCGAAGACAGTATTGATGGGGTAACTCATGCGTTTCGTTCAAAAGAATTCGAATTAAGAGCGGAGCTAATAGATGCAATTTTGGATGCGTTAAACATGAGAAAACCAGTACAAGGATTCTTCTCCAGATTAGAATTCAAAGGAATGCCCATTTCAAAGAGAATTATTAAACCATTGATTGAAGAGGGTAAAGTTTCATGGTATGACGATCCAAGATTGCCAACACTGGAGGCATTACGTAGAAGAGGGATTAAACCAGAAGCCATAAGAAAATTCATCATGTCTTTGGGTTTGACCAAAGCAAATACTTTAGCGCCATTCGATTCACTAGAAGCATTTAACCGCAAATTTGTAGATGCAAGCAGCATCAGATTATTCATGGTTAGCAACGCGAAAAAACTAGTAGTAAAAAATTTACCACTTTCATCTATAGAGATTCTTAACCATCCAGTAAATAGCATGGGAAGAAGAAAGATCGATATTGATGGGAGTTTTTACATTTCAGGAGACGATGCTCAAACAATCAAAATCGGAACACAAATTCGTCTTTTAGGTTTAGGAAACATATCCATAACAAAAGACGGGAATGAATTAGAAGGGGAGTTTACGGAGAGCAGTAAAACAGACGATATTTTAAAGATTCAATGGGTTCCTCAAACGACAGCACATCAGATCAAGATGATTATTCCAAAAACACTATTTGACAACGATGAGTTTAACGAGGAAAGTCTAGAAGAATTAGACGTTTATACAGAACCGCATTACTTACAATTAAAAGAAGGGGAAGAAATACAATTTGTTAGATTTGGATATTGTAGAAAAGATTCGCAAAATCAAGCAATTTTCACACACAAGTGATCAGTAATGAAGATTGCACGATTGTCACATAACAACAATGAGACATATGGTTTCATAAAAGGAGACAGAGTATCTACAAAAGATGAAATTACTTATTTAACAGGAGTGCCAATTCCCCATACTGTAAAAGATTTTCTTTTTGATGGGTGGTATGATGAAATTAAAAACAAAATAAAGGATTTGCCTTATGGAGAGAGTATTTCAAAATACAAATTACAGGCACCAATTCCAAATCCAAACAAAATAATTTGCTTAGCATTTAATTATGTAGATCATGCTAGAGAGCAAGGACTAAGCCCACCAGAAGATCCTGCACTAGTTATAAAACCACGAACTGCACTAAACAGCACCGAATCAGATATCATATGCCCGGATTTTGTAACACAATTAGATTACGAGATAGAATTAGCCCTAATTATTGGAAAAAACTGCAAAAATGTCAGCATTAATGATGCGTCAAAAGCAGTATTTGGATACATGATATTCAATGATGTTTCTGCGAGAGACATCCAATTCAAAGACAAACAGTTCACTAGAGGGAAAAGTTTTGACTCGTTTGCCCCATGCGGTCCATGGATAACAACTGCTGACGAAATCAAGGATATTCAGAACCTAAAGATGACAACCAAAGTCAATGGTGATTTGAGGCAAAATTCCTCTACAGACAACATGTTCATAAAAGTTCCAGAAATTGTTTCAAAAATTTCCCGAGTAATGACATTGGAGAAAGGAGACATTATTTCTACCGGAACACCTGCAGGAGTAATGCTAAACAAACCAAATGCAGTGTTTCTAAAGGACGGGGATAAAATAGAAATGGAAATTGAGGGGCTTGGAATTTTAAAGAACACTGTACGAGTCATAAAATCGGATTAGATCAGATATTTTTTCATAAGACAAAAAGAAATCTTATGTTCTAACGTATCAAACTTAGGCAGTTTGTTAGTCGTTAGGATTTGAATTCTTGTATAGTTTTTGTTCATGGCATGGTTTTGCAAGAATGAAAGTATTTGTATTGTAGCACCATCATGATCTGAAAATAATGTGACTATCATGGTTCTATCAAAATGTTCTGAATCAGTGATTATTGCCAAAGACGCATTTCCATCCACTGTAGATTTTACGACTTTATTTTGTTGAGAAAATAGCGATAGCAATTCATCATCCAACGGAAGCCATCTCCAAGATTTTACATACTGTGTGTATGATTTACAATCAGATGATTTTTCAAAATCAACAGCATGGTGTGAATTTGTTTTAGGATCAAGTGAGTAAAAATCCCAGGTTTGAAAGATATCATAGTTTAGTGATTTTGCCATGGAAAGGGAGGCAGTATTTTGAGCATCAATAAGCATGTAAGAAAACGAGATGTTTTTTTCTTTTCCGATAAATTCTGCGTGTTTTATTAGTTGAGATCCAATTTTCTGTCTACGAAAATTCGGATCAACTCTTATACCTTCAATCCAAATTCGGTCTTTTGAATAAAATGCATGACATATTCCAATTGGGAGTTTATTTTCACATACGAATAAGTTTCCTTCTGACAGCCAAGAATCCCATACTTGATCTATGTAATCACCCCAAGAAAAAGTGCCTTTACAAAACTTCAAAACATGAATTTTATCTCCAACATTTGCCTCTCTTATCATCAGATCCATCATACACGAAAAAATATTAAGAATAAGAAGATAAAAAATGCAATGGGAAAGATAATAGCTGGCAAAACATCAGACATTCCAGCTGGAAAGATGGTTAAGATCTCTATTGATGGAAGGGATATTTTGGTTGCAAATATCAACGGCGAATATTGTGCCACGGATGATTCTTGTACACATTCAGGCTCCAGTCTGTCTGAAGGGAGATTAAATGGGTGCACAGTCACATGTGGATGGCATGCTGCCGAATTTGATTGCAAGACTGGAAAACTGGTAAAATTTCCTGCAAAGATTAGGGATTTAACATCATACAATGTAATTGTTGATTCAGACAACGTGTTTGTAGAGATGTAACTATATACCTCTAATTTTTAATAAAAGGTGGAAAAAATGGCAGACGACATTCAAAATAAAGAATCAATGAAAGAAGCAATCATGACATTAAATCAGATTGTTTCAAGCAACTCTACCCCAAAAACAATTAAAAAAGCCATCACTGACTTGATCGCAGATCTAAATAACCAAGAGTATTCATTGTCAGTAAGAGCTGCAAATACAATTAGCCTACTAGATGACGTCACACAAGATCCCAATATGCCATCATATGTTAGAACTCAATTATGGCAAGCAGTTTCAAAATTAGAAAGCATAAGAGAATAAATTCACGCTGGTTTTAAAAATATTAATGAAGATTGAAGAGTATTTAGAGACACTGCCAAAGAATGTACTAAACGGAGAAGATACACAATTATCTGAAAAATCTTTTAGAGAGATTTTCAAATTTGTAAATTTAGATAAAAGTGATAAATTTTATCATTTGGGGTGTGGTGACGAGAGAGGAATCGAGATTGCCATCAAGGAATTTAAAGTGAAAACAGCTGTAGGTATCGACAACAACTTTGAGAAGATAAGCAGTGCAAAAAAAAATCTAGAAGAAAAGAAGATTCAGGGAAAAATGATATGCCAAGATATAGAGGACTCGGATATTTCAGATGCCTCAGTAATTTTGTTCTGGTTTACAGATGAAAAGGTGATAAATCACATGTTAGAAAAATTTGAAAAATTAAAACCAGAAACGAAAATAATCACAATATGGGGACCACTGCCGGATTGTCTTCCTGATAAAGTAAACTTCCCATACATTATCAATAAAACACCGTTCAGGAAAGCGCCTAGCCTACAAGATCAGATATTAGCAGTTTTCGGTGTAAAATGCGTGGATTTTGTAACAGCATGGGAATTTGCAGAAAGATACACCAAGTCCATAGGATCACCTGAAATTAGAAATGATCGCTTTCTAACAATCATACAAACATTGGTGATTTGGATTAGTGCTAAAAAGCTGGGTGTTGCATGTGGCGAGGAGATCCCTGAATCCATTCAAACATACATCAACATCATGAAAATGCATTTTGACATAGATTTTGAATATTTGTTAAAAGAATAAGCTGTGTAATCCTTTTATTTTGTTTTCATATAACCATCCCATGGAAGGCAGGATTAACATAAATGTCTCTGCAATAGATTATGACAAAACAAGCAAGGCATTGACTCATCAGCTACTGCTTTTAGAAGAGATGGTTCACGGTCATGAAGACTTTGTAATGACGGATTCAGAGTTTGCTTTTGGTTGGCACTTTTTTGTATTGAGCGTAAATAAATCACTAGTGGAAAGATTAACAGAGATTATGGGATCAGATTTTGAAAAATTAAAAGGCAAAGGTATCGAGAAGAAATTCCTCACATGGCTGACAAAAAAAGTAGACGGCAAATCTCCTCGATTCAAACTTGCGATCAAAGAAGAGATGGAATCCAGCAAATTCGGCATATTTTAAAGCAAACAGATATTTCAGTATTTAAACCAAATTTGGGGACCATACAAAGTAACAATTCTTGTAATCGTAGAAATCATACTAGATGATACTCGTATTTGGATATCAACTAGCCAAACATACACGCATTGCGGGTCAAACTATTTTGTGTAGGCCCTCGAGGGGTATTGTCTAATTAGTTTGATTCCCCTATGGTTCAAGTCCACGTGGACTCAGATACCGTTTTGAGGATAGAAATGGACGCAGACAGGCGTGAAATCTTATTTTAGATTGTTAAGGTCTTGACATTAGCACATGGTCAAATTTTCTGGCTCTGGTATTTCGAGTTCAAATTCTGTAGGATTAAAACTATTTTGGTGACTGTTTTGGTACCAATTAGGCGTGATTTGCATGCCAAATACTGTTTACCAAGTATTGGCCATGGCATGAAAGTCTAGTTTCCATTTTTAATTGTCTGTTAGTTTTGTAACTTCTTGCTCTAATGTTGTTGGAAACTTCATGACGCCACGGTGCCAAAAGTTGTACTCTATCATCTCGTCTCTCTCAAACGTGTGTTCCTTGACATCTTTGAATAACTGCACTTCATGTTCTGCCAGGCTCTCAAGTGCAAAGATGTAGTTTTCTTCTGACACTTTACCTGATGCAAGTTCCTCTTTTAGTACTTCAAACTCCCTGTGGAT
Source organism: Candidatus Nitrosopumilus sp. (assembly GCA_020431995.1). Taxonomy (GTDB): domain Archaea; phylum Thermoproteota; class Nitrososphaeria; order Nitrososphaerales; family Nitrosopumilaceae; genus Nitrosopumilus. The sequence goes on along the minus strand of JAGQHE010000072.1, from coordinate 1,761 downwards.
TTGATCATATCTGTCACGCAGTTGTTGTGTTGTGTACTCATTTCCAAGATCAACTGGTTCCAATTCAGCGATGTCTTTTACAAATATTACCTGCTTTGTTCTGCCTTGTTCTGGATAATACCAATCAGGTGACTTTGGATCATAGTATCCTGAAACCTGAACGTGTTGCAGATTTTCTGGCAGTTGTTTGATATTGTACAGTGCAATTTGAACTGCTCCCTGAATATCTTGATAGTTTTTGTCTGGAATCAAGATAAATTCTGGCTCATTGTCACTTTGTGGTGCATTCAATGGAGTTTCATATGGTTTTATTTGGCCATTAATTTGTACATACAAGAGATCCTCAGGAACATCCATTGTTGTAACTTCAGATGGATTTTGTATGAGATAGATACCTCCAGCAGACATAACAATCATTATGATGCCTATGCTGATTGGAATTACTTTATTCATTACACCCTCTGTAATACGATTCCATGTAAAAGTATAGAGTATGACGAGGTGACAATGATGATACTTGGTATAGAAATGGCTACGTGAACATAAAGTAAAGATTCTAGGATTAATTGGAGGCTTGATTTTGTTTTCTTATGGAATTGTAATGACTTTACAGCCAGCAGTTTTTGGCAAAGTTTATGCTACTTATGGAGGGATCTTTGTTGTATTAGCAATAATTTGTGGGTATTGGGTTGACAGGAAAAGACCAGACAGATTTGAGAGTATAGGCTCAGTAGTAGTTTTGATTGGTGTTGCTGTGATGTTTTATTTTCCAAGAGGAATCCCATAAGATTTGAACTGGTTTGGTGATTGATAAAGTGGGAGCGGCAGGATTAAAACTATTTTGCTAATTATTTTGGTACCATTTCAAGAACAATATGACTATGATATTAGCACATAGCCGAATTTTAAGGCTAATTACTCTCTACGCAATGCAACAAGAGGAGATAGTGTAGAAGCCTTCCATGCTGGAAGTATTCCTGCAGATATACTAAGTATCACAGACAACATCCAGACATTTAGAGTGTCAGCAAAACGATACACAGGTGTTATAGATGATTGGTTTGGAATCCCTGGTGCAGTCAAAACTGAACTCAATGCATGACCAGATACAATTCCAACTAAAATACCAGCTGTTCCTCCCAATAAACCGATAAGCAATGCCTCCATTAAAAACAGCAAAAGTATAGTGCTGTTTTGTGTCCCTATTGCTTTCATTGTGCCAATTTCTTTGATTCTTTCAGTTACAGATGTGTATAGAGTAGTAATAATGCCAACAGCACCTACGACCAAAGCGATTACTCCTATGCTTTGAATAAATGCGTTATTTCCTTCAGTGAACTGTTGTCTGAACTGTAACCTTGACTGCAAACTCGATATTCCTATTGACGAGCCAAACATTTTTTGCAAATCTTCCTCAGTTTGTGGAATCTGTTCAGATGAGTGTAAAGAGACTAGGAGGCTATCATACTTGCCTGATTTCTTCAAAAATGTATTCCCCATATTTTCGTTAATGATAACTGAACGATCCAAAGAACTATCACCAGATTCTTTTAAAATTCCAGAAACAACAAATGTTCTAGAATCAGATTGTTGTTCACCGTCATTATCAACATAGGTAAAGGTGAGTTTCATCGATTGCCCAAGATTAACAATTGGAAATGATACACCATCAGGATATGCCACGTTGTGTCCAACAAGTATTGCAGAAGGATCATTGGGTTTTATTACAGAATCTGATTCTAATTCAATTCCTGGAACACT
>JAGQHE010000006.1:35573-36195 GCA_020431995.1 Candidatus Nitrosopumilus sp. | reverse complement strand
ATGTCGGGATGTATTTCGTGATTCCAGTTGTAGCAGTTCACAAAGCCAAAAGAACTGTTTTAAAAAAACTGGTCAATCACAGGACAGAATCTTTTGTCTTGAATACTCGTTTAAAATATTCAGATGATTCTTTTGGCTCTTCAATGTCGTTGGTAATGCCTGCCAGATTCTTTGCCAAATTCTTTTTGTAGCCTATTTGCATTTGTCTTTGAATTTGGATTCTCTGCGCTTGCGGCGATCCTGCGCCATGCATCGATTCTGTAAGATAACCAACTGCGTTTCTACCCAGAGTCATATTTTCAATCAATCTCAAAACTCTCATTCTGTTTTCAACATCAGCCCCTTTTCTACCTGCAAGATACTTTTTCAGTAATGGGCCTGCTACAGGATGTCTAAAGTCTTTTTCAGACGGAAGAGTAACTACTAACCCACCAGCAATATCTTGAGCCAATCTGCTGATCTCATATGGGAAGCGTGTAACATTGTGTTTACAAACCTGAGCAAGCATGTCGTCATTAAGAAATACTCCTGATTTCATTTTGTGTCCTTGATGTGAAGACGCAATTCCTGCTGCAAATATCGTTTCATTAAGATGAGTCATCTCAATGATTTTATCTTTGAT
>JAGQHE010000006.1:23943-35386 GCA_020431995.1 Candidatus Nitrosopumilus sp. | reverse complement strand
ATAAACACTCTATCTAAAATCATTAATGCTTCTTGTCCACCAAACTTAGCATTGCCATCATCGATATCACCTTCTTCCATGCTTCTAGTGTCACAAGATTGTCTACCGTAAATGTAAGTGACGCCTTTGACATCTGCTGGGACTGCGCCGACAATTGCCCAGTCTTTGTCATTTTCAGTCAATCTAATAGTTGGCATCAGAATTATCCAATGTGAATTGATACATCCGGTTTGGTGCGCTTTTGCGCCAGATACATAGACTCCTTTATCATCCGTGTCAACTATTCGAGTAAACAAATCAGGATCATCTTGTTCTGCAGGTCCTTTGCTTCTGTCACCTTTAGGATCAGTCATAGCCCCACCGATTACTAGATTCTCTTTTTGAACCATCTTTACAAATTCTAAGAATCGTTTATGGTAATCCGTTCCATATTTTTCATCAATTTCAAATGTAGTCGAATGTAAAGCATTCAGTGCATCCATTCCGACACATCTTTGAAAACATGTTCCAGTATTTTGTCCAAGTTTTCTTTGCATTTTGTTTTGCAAAACTAAATCCTGGGCACTTTCTGCAATATGTAAAAATCTATTAACCTTCAATCCAGACAGTGATGAGTCAGCAGAAGCCAGTGCTTCTTCACGAACTGCAAGATCATAGGTTTCTGCTACCGCATTAATAGAAGGTCTAATCATAGGATGATCAACTGGCTCTTTAATTAATTCTCCAAAGAGGTAAATTGTAAGATCACGTCCTCTGAGACTTTCAATATAGTCATCCCCAGTTCTAATTGTCTTTAAGACATTAGCCATGCAACATTAGTCAATTCTAGTTATATAAAAATTCTAAATAAATGGGTAAGAATCTACGAATAAAACGCGATCAGAGCCCAATTCTGACATCCAGAATTCGACAGCCCTGGCCTTTCTCCATGACTAGCACGGGGTTCATGTCCAGCTCTTTGATCTCTTTAAAGTCAGAGACCAGTTGAGAGAGCCGTTGAATGCACTCAGATAATTTTGCGGTATCTGACGGCTTTTCACCTCTTACGCCTTGTAGTAGTTTTTGTGTCTTAATTGAAGCGATCATATCATCTGCTTCAAGATCAGTCACAGGAGCTAACTTGAAGGTCACATCTTTTAGAACTTCCACATAGATTCCTCCCATTCCAAGCATGATTACAGGACCAAATCCAGGCTCTTGCTTTGAGCCAATTATTAGTTCTTTTCCACCTTTGACCATCTCTACAATCAGTACGCCTTTGATCTCAGCGTTTTTGTCGTATTTTTTTGCATTTTTGATGATTGTTTTGAATGCATCTTTAATTTCAGAATCATTGGTCAAATTTACTTTGACGCCACCTGCATCAGACTTGTGAATGATTTGCGGTGATGCGATTTTCATCACTACAGGGTATCCAATTTTTTTGGCGATTTTAATTGCTTCTGCTTCATTTTTGGCAAGTGCACTCTGAGGCAAAGGTAAGCCATATGCTTTAAGAACTTCTTGCCCTTCTTCTTCTAGAAGATTTGGTCTTTTCTCTTTTTTTACCTTGTCAAAAATTTTTTTGGCTTTTTCTTTGTTAACCTTGAATTTAGTAATTCTTCCTTCTTTGGCATTTACCCAAATTGCAAACTTTATCATTGCAGCTAAAGTTCTGATTGCTCCTTCAGCATATGTATAATACGGAACATCGCCTCTGGATAAAATTTCTCTGTTGGTAATTCCTTCATCCAATCCCATCAAGCTTGCAAGCATTGTCTTTTTGTATTTCTTTGACATTGCAACAATTACTTCTGCTAGTTTGTCATAGTTGAGAGTTCCAGAAGGAGTGCACATTGAAATAACAGAGCCAACTTTTGGATGTTTTAGAACTCTATCCAAAACATTGTGGAATCGATTAAAATCAGCATCGCCTACTATATCTACTGGATTCCTAGAGCTTCCCCAAGGAGGAATTACCTCATCAATCATTGGACGAATACTATCAATTTTAGCCATTCTAATTCCGGCTTTAGAGCATGCATCGGTTGAAATAATTGCGGGTCCACCTGCGTTTGATACGATAACTAAACCGCCTGCTGTTGGGAGAGGCTGTTTTGAAAATGCTGTAGCGTAATCAAACAATTCTTCCATAGTATCAACTCTGATTGCACCAGATTGTTTTAGTAAAGCATCATAGATTTCATCTGATCCCATCAATGCTCCAGTATGAGACATTGCAGCTTTTGCTCCTTCAGGACTGCGTCCAGATTTGAGGACAAGCACAGGTTTTTTGAGTTTTTTGGTGATATTTTTACAAACTTTGAGAAATTCTTGACCATCACCCATGTCTTCTAGATACATGACAATAACCTTAGTCTGTTTGTGATCTGCAAGTATCTTTAGAATGTCAACTTCGCTCATTACAGCTTTATTTCCAAGACTGACAACAGCTGAGAAACCAATTCCCTGTGCGCTGGCATCCTCAACTAGTGCTGCACATATTGCGCCGCTTTGAGACACTAGTGCAATCTTTCCGGATTTTGGTGTGACTTTGAGAAAGGTGGAATTCATCATTGTCTTTGGATCAAGATTCATGACACCTAGGCAATTAGGTCCGATGATTTGGATTTTGTATTTTTTAGCAATATCTTTGATTTCTTGTTCACGTTTTGCTCCCTCTTCATCAACTTCCTTGAAGCCTGCTGTGATGATTATTACACCTTTGACTTTTTTCTTGCCGCATTCTTCTAACACTGGTGTAACTAACGTATTTTTGATAACAATAACTGCAAGATCAATCGGCTTTGGGACGTCTAAAACACTCTTGTATGCTTTTTTGTAAAAGACTTTGTCTCTAGACGGACTAATTGGGTATACAGTCCCTTTGAAACCATTCATAATGTTTGATGTGATAGTAGCTCCAACACTTCCTCGTTTGTCAGATGCTCCAATAACCGCAATTGATTTCGGAGATAAAATTACAGATTCCGCCATGTAATATGGGGTTTGGGATTTTGTATAATAAAGTTATTCTTGTGAATGTCTGATCTATGGACTTTAGCTTCCTAACATTTTTCCTGCTAGATTCTCTTTTCTAGGAACCCATTTTATCGATAGATGTGAAAATTTGCCAATAACACTCCAAGCTTCTTGTGCAAGAGTTCTAAGTTGTTCATTATTGATTGCAAAATCGTGATTTAATTGATTTACCGTATTCTTTGAGTCACTGTAAATTATAATTTCTTCATCAGAACCAACGAATTTGTTTAATGCCGAAAGGATGGCCATATATTCAGCCTGATTGTTCGTTATGTTCGGTTTTTTTTCATAAAACGATTCTCCAGTTTCTTTTACAAAGTATCCATATCCACTGTTAGAACCTCCAGAACCATCAACATAAACATTAATTCCCATCTTTATACAACCTCGTTATCTTCACACTTAGATTAACTACTACCATGTAAATGATTGTTGACATTCCTTGTGATGTGACAGATGCCAGGTATGGGTCATATCTTATTGTCAAAAAATAATATTGCAATGCCCATCTGACAATGGTATAAACTATTTCTGCGATCCCAAGTGACGTGATCAATTTTTTCAGATCATGTCTTAGTTTGACACTATCCGTTCCACCTGACTTCAAATAATATTTTTTTCTATTATCTAAATAAAATAGCCCGCTAAAAACAGAAAAATAAATCGCATAATCTACGATTGTGGTATATGTTGTGTTTAGGTAATCCGTTTGATCAGAAAGAATTTGTGCGGTTATAGCGGAAATAACTATTGATGCAGTAAAGGCTATCAGAATATTTTTGTTAAGCTTTAGATACTCTTGTAACATTTTTTAGATTGTTTTTTTGTTACAAATAAACTAAGGTTAGTCTAAGGTGATTTTCAGAAATATCAGCAATCCTGCAAGTTCTGCAATGCCTACCCCTAACATGTATGGGAATATTTCATGCGAAAATATCTCCTCCATGGAAAAATAAGCTAGCGCGCCTATAACATTGTGTAAAAACAACATTCCTGCAACAACTATCATACCTAATGGAAGTTGGGCCCTAGTCTTGCCATACATCTTTCCAAAGATGCAGATTAAAACTCCGAGGATCACCATATTTACAATTGAAACAACAGACAAAACCAGAGACGTAGACTCCATTTAGTGTAAAACACCTCTTGAGCTTTTATTTACTTTTATCCAGTTTTCCTTCAATTTCTTCAAATATCTCCATATTTACTTCAAGAAAAGTAGATATGAAATATGTTACAGCATATTTCTCTCCAACCCTAGTAATCAGATTATTTTTTTCAAGTACTCTAATGTGATGTTGAATTGCCTTGTAATCAAGGCTTAATTCATTTGCAAGCTGGTTTGTATTTGACGGATTTTCCTTTAACTTTGAGATGATTTTCAATCTGTTTAACCCCCCACGTGAACCTGCAAATACAAACCAAAGTAGTCTTTTTGCATCAGGATCACTTGCCATACGTTAGAAATCTCCGCATTTACTACTAAAAGGTATTTTATGATCAGATTACAAGTAGAAAGTATAAAAAACATAATCATTGAACTTGAGTGAGTTAAAGCATGATGTTAAATTATGATGCGCCCTTGTATAGACCGCCTTCCGAAGCAAGATCATTAATTTTTCAGGTAACACTTGGATGCTCATTTAATGAGTGTTCTTTTTGTGACATGTATAGATCAAAAGAATATTCTGAAAGATCATGGGAACAGATCAAGGCCGAAATTGACATGATGGCAAATTATTTGCCAGACACCAGAAGGGTTTTTCTTGCGGATGGTGATGCATTAAATCTTGATTCTGAATATATGATAAAAATTGTAAAATACATTAAAGAAAAATTTGTAAATATTGAAAGGATTTCCTGTTATGCAATGCCAATGAACATTCTAAAGAAAACTCCAGAGGAGCTTAAGAGAATGAATGAAGCAGGATTGGATATGTTGTATTTAGGAATTGAGAGCGGTTCAGATATCGTTCTAAAAAAAGTGACAAAGGGTGCAGTTGCAAAAACAATCATCAAATCAGTCAACAAGGCAAAAGAAGCTGGATATGTGATGTCATGTATGGTGATTTTGGGGTTGGGAGGGAGAAAGTACTCCAAGGAGCACATCAAAGGAACTGCAGAAGTGATCAGTGCATGCTCGCCAGATTATGTCGGGGCATTGACTCTCTATCTAGAGAATGGAATTAAGCAGGAATTTTTGGAGAAATATCAAGAAGAGTTTGTCAGAATTAATGATGATGAATCACTAGATGAACTTCATGATTTGGTAAGCCAGATAGACACAAAAGATGAGATTGTTTTTAGAGCAAATCATGGTTCAAATGCATACACCATCAAAGGTACTTTTCCTCAAGATAAACAAGACATGATAGATAAAATAGAATGGATGAAACAACACCCAGAAATTATGCGCCCACAGGGATTGCGAGGATTCTAAATCATGCTGTTCTGATTCAGATATACAACTTTGAAGATTTTAACGGTGTAATCTCCATTAAAAATTTTCGTGGTTACGCCATTGTCAGAATTTAAGACTCTGAATCTGTATTCATAATCGCCGTCTGCTTCTACATTTGTCTGTGCAAAGTGAACTGCCTCGTTGTTTCTGAAAATTTGAATTATTACCGGATATCCTTCAACATGGTTTGGAATGTTACCTTCAACATATGCCCAAGGCAGCATGTTTGATTCAGGAGCATGGAAAAAAATCGTAGACTTTTCAAGTACCACCATCCCATTTAACGGAAGGATCTCAGTTTGTGGTTCATGGGTATGACTGTTAATCATCAATTGACCAGCGTGTGGATGCGCATATACAGAATCCATTGAAAATGGCAAAAGAATTGCCAAAGTCAAAACACTTGAAAATAAAACGAACTTGTTCATACCAGAACAAACCAGGTTGCCAATTTAAGAATTTTTAGATTATAGGTTATCAATTATATCTTTAAGATTTTCAGGCAGTTCAGGCAATTCTGTGTGACTTTCATTGTTTTGAAGAATTTCAGGTCCTATTCTTCTGACTTTTTGTGTTCCAATCAGAGTGTCAATACTTCTTTGAATATCTTTTTCAGTCAATGCGGACTTGAGCTTCTCAATAAGAACACCCTCATTATCGTATTTTTTGATCGCGTATTGGATAATAGTCATTTTTTCATTCATGGAATAATCAGTCATTTGAAAATACAGGTATGCGTTGTCTAAAAAACTTGCCTGTCAGATACAAAGTTTATTTTTTAATTCAGTAATTTTTGGAACACCGATGAATTCCAATTTCTCATCTATTACTAATCCGGGGGCAGTAAAAATAGGATATTTTTCTAGATACTCAGGGTTTGTGGTGACATCAATCACATCATATTGGACTCGAAGTTTGTCTAACATTTTTTCTAAGACATTACAATTCGAGCAACCAGGAATAATCAGAATTTGTACTTTCATGACGGTATAAATTGTTCCGGATTCTTCTCAAATGCCCATCTACATGTTGCGCAACAAAATCGGTATTCCTTTCCTTTATGCACAACTAATTCTCCTTTTTCGTCAACTTCCATTCCGCACACAGGATCTTTCATGTACATGCATTTCGTTTTTTCTTGCTAAAATACCAAACTATTGCAAACGTAATCAGGCCTAGAAACAGAGTAGGTGCAAATTCCTTGGGCATTTTTGATGCGTAATCATGGGTATGCTCATCAACATGAAATTCTGGAGGCAGCATGGTTGTCGAAACAAGATTGTTCCAGCCATTATGAATGATTGTGCTTTCATACCATTCATGCCCACCTGGAATGCCGTTGATTATCAGAAATGTGCCAATTACGATTAGCATCCAGCCAGTAACGTTTTCAATTCGTTGACGATTAACAGTGATCCCTTTTGTTGCATTTATTCCAATAATGGCTAAAACAGATAACAGGATTAGCGGGATTGCGCGACCGACTCCATGTACAGCCCCCAAGCTGGCTCCAATCTCTACACTCCCGCTTCCTGCAATGTAGATCAAAAGCCAGTAAAACATAGGGTTAGGACATCCGACTCCGGCGTTACCCAAGAGCAATCCCATGAAAAATGATTTAGAATAATCCCCTCTATTTTGAATAAATTTAGGGGTTCCCGAATAAGATGGGAGTTTTAATTCAAATAGTTTGAGTTGTGACAAACCAAAAACAAATGCTGCAATACCAGCAATCAAAAACATGTGAACCGAGATTTGATCTAAATCTGCTGTTTGGCCTAAAGCACCAATACCAAACCCGTAGAATGTAATTGTAATTGTCAATCCAGCGCCAAAAAGTGATGCCATACCAAGTCCCCTTTTGCCTCCTTTTCCCATACTAAGTGGAACAATTATGAATACAAGCGGTAATGTGCACGGAAGAATAATCATTGAAAGCCCAGCTAGATAAGAAATCATCAACCAAGAGGGATATGATAATTCTTGTCCTGCATTCACTGCTATTGTGTTTGTTGCAGCGAAGATTCCGCCCACAAAAATGAATGAAAATAAAACAAACACAGCAACGATAAGAAATTTTTTTGCTATTACTTGTTCAGGCATGATAATGTTTTGTAGAGACAAATATTTAATCAGAACCGAATTTTAGTTTAAAATACGCTTATGTACATTAAACTGCCGCTTTGGATCTGGAAATGAATACCAGTATGCATAAAGTAATTTATCCAGTGCATAAATAATATAAAAAAAGAAAAAAATCCTATTAGCAAAAAAAACTAGTTGCTTCCGATAAGAAATACAACTTGTACAGATGTTGTGACGTCTTGTTCGGAAGAGAATACGGGGGTTGGTGATAACATTGCTTTAGATTCTGCGAAACCTCCTCGGAATACTGGTTGCGGGTAAGGCATTCCAAATTCCGATAGCGACACACTTTTGACTCCTATGACACTATGATCAAGTGGTGCTAGGGCTTTGCCAGCCTTTGATTTTGCATTCTCTATTGCCTGCTCTAGTAGATCATCTTTGAGATCCAGTTGTTTTTGTGGTGACAGTGTATAGGATACAGAATCTATTCTGTTCACGCCTGTCTCTACTCCATGATCTATGATATTTGCCGCAAGGTCAAGTTTTTCTGTTTCGACAGAGAGAATGTTTGATACTTTGTATCCTACAAGATCACTTGTCTGAATTCCCAAAAACTCGTCATTGACGTATTCGTAGACTGGATAAATATCCAAAGAAGATGTGCTGATTTCTGATTCAGCGATTCCGGCAGATTGCAGTACCAGAATTACTTTGTTCATCATTTCTGAGTTTTTCTCTAGTGCTTGTTGTGCAGTAGGCTCCTGTATTTCTATACCAAATCTAACGGTTAGAATGTCAGGCTCTACGGATGTAGTTGCCATGCCAGTAACTGAAAGTGTCTTCTCTAACGATGAGACGGATGTCACTTCTTGTGCATCAGCCTCAGGGTACAACGCTCCAAAGGAGATAGACACTGCCAAAACAGTCAACACGACAATGACTAGTTGTTTTGATTTTTTCATGATGTGTTTGTCAGTATTTTAAAGATAAGGTTTGATTAAATTACAATTTAACCAGAAATGTTAATAATAGAAGCTGAGGGAATCATGGTTCAATGAATCCAGATGACATCCCAAATTTGTCTGACAGGGTAGACATCATATCAACTGAAGACGAAAAGCTAAAAACAGTTGGCGAGATTTTGTCATCCGATTCAAGCAGAAGTATTCTCAAACTACTGTTCAACCAGTCCCTGTCTGCAAATGAAATTGCACTAAAAACAGAAATGTCTTTGCCACTAGTAATCCATCATCTAAAAAAAATGCAATCAGCTCAGATCATAAAGATTACGACTATTGGGAAAAACTCAAAATCACATGACATGAAATACTATACAATTGACAAGCTTGCAATAGTGATTCTACCATCAGAAATGACACGGCCAGCAAGGAAAAGCAAATCTCTATTTAATTCATTTACAAGAATTCACAGACTTGCAACACTGGGAGGAGTGTCAATTGCAGCATGGTTCTCATCGCAATTAGTCCAAAATCAAAGCAGCATACCAGAAACAGCCAAATCAAAAATTCCTCCCATGGCAGCTGATTCTGCACAATCTATGATGCGTTCCATTCCGGAAAAGACAGAGAGCATGCAAGAATATCTTCAGACTGGTGCGTCAGAGCCGCAAATCGGAGTTTTATGGTCTGTAGTCACTGTTCTGTCAGTGATTATTTCAGGACTAGTCATAGAATTGATCATCAAACAAAAATCAAACAGAACAGCAATTATTGAATCAGAATAGTTTTTCTAACATTTTTTATGTATCCTGGTTTTCATTTTCTAATTCTCCAAAGTCAGGTTTTTGTCAAGGGCATTATTTTGAGACAGTCAATCGGCATATCTTAATCGGAAAAACAGTTACAATGCCGTTGCTATCTTCCGACCTCAAACTCCACGTCAACAGCCACTGAAACGTTTCCATCTTTGATGTTGTTCCAGTCATCATATGATACAAAGACCCCGCCATAGCGAAACTGGGGATTGCGGTCATTGCCAAGGTCCTGGTTTATCTTGATGCTCTTGATTCCCTTTATCTCAAGGTTCATGGGCCCTATGATTTCCAATACGTTCTTTCTTGCGTCATCAAGTGCAATCTGAGTCAGTTCCGCCCTCACTGATTCGATTGATTCCTTTGAATGCGACATGTAGAGTCGCTCCACTCCGCCATACTTTGAGAGGATATCGTGCACTGTGTTTAGGTCATCAAGCGTTGTCTTTACTGTCCATCTGCCGTATGTCTGATAGGTGTCAAACGTCCAGTTCTCATAGTGTGACGGGTTGATGTTGATGGTGCTTCTCGGAATTTCTCCTGACGCGCCATTTTCCTCCAACAATGCAGACAAGTCATCAAGCGTCTGAGTGTACGCAGACAGTGTGTTTTCAAGCGTGTCAGGCTTTGTCTCATATCTCACGTTGATTGTTGCCTCCAGCGTATGTCCGAGATCATTTCCAGTCCCATCCTCCCTTACAGTTATGGAGCCTGTCATCCATGGATGCACCAAACAAAAGTAAGGATAGTCTCCCGGAGAGTCAAAGACATATGAGAACTCATCACCTGCCATAAACAAAGAGCTGTCAAACATACCATCAGGGCCATCTTCCGGTGTTCCACTGGTGACCGTGTGCGCAGCATCATCATCATTGGACCAAACCACTTCGGTTCCTGCATCTATGGTGACCTCTGCAGGCAAAAAGCACTCGTTTGCTATCTCACATTCCGGAATGGATGTGCCATACGGGACAGATATTCGTACTGGTTCACTAGTGTCTGTAGTGTCTGTTTTTTCATCAGGATCCTTTATTTGGACTTTGGAAATTCTAATGTCGTCTATTCTTAATCCAAGATTTGTAATCTCTTGGGAAATGTTCTGGTAATTTGTCATGTCTACCTTGATTGGAAACGACATGTATGCGACAAACGAATCAGCAGTACTGCTTCCTGATCCTCCTCCATACACGAACCGATTCCCGTCAAAATTTGTCTGGATGTATGATATGGAAACATCATCAAAATCCGCAAGATCTCGTTCTAATTCTTCTGAAATGTCTGCCATGTTCTGATTGTAGTTATCCAACGCCTTTTGAAGGTCAGACGGGGGACTGTTTATTGCAAGTACCATTACTGTAGAATCAGGTTCCAGCGTAGCGGAACTCTCTCCGCTAGTGGCGATGGTAGTATATCCTGAACTTTGTCTCATAATGCTGGCAAAATCCAGCGGGTTGGAAATAGAGTAAGAATCTGAGACTACAAAAGTCATTGTTATGATTCCGACAGATATGGCAGACAGTGCGGCAAGCCTGGGAGAAAGTCTCAATTCATATTTTATGAAAAGATGGACCTAGATAAACAGTTCCATCAAGTTTTTCCATTTTCTCTTCATACCTTTAGCCTGGATGTGTGATTTTGGCTTGGTATCTTGGACAAAACTGGATTGTCTTGGACATTGTTTGGCATGTTTGGATATTTTTAGACTGAATCATTCATACAGATTCTCAGCATTTACTAAACATTGTTTTGTTTCACTAGACCTTGGTTTTTTGTTTCTTGCGCAATTAGAGATTTCTGTTGTATAATTTTGTTATTAAGAGTCCAGTTTTAATTTCATTCCACAGTAAAACTTACAGCTTTTCCATCAAGTTGATTATCATTGATAATTTCAACATAATATTCTCCTGCACGTGAAAAGCTTATCTGATTTCCATTTTTACCAAATTCTGCATCCTTTAAAGTATCAAAAGTAGAAAACAAAAATTTGTCACCATTACCAATAGGACAATCTCGGAGTATCCTGTCCATTACAACAATATTTTCCATCCATATTCGGTCTTGATAATAAATAATTGTGATTGGAACGCATGGATCACCATAGC
>JAGQHE010000006.1:14618-23918 GCA_020431995.1 Candidatus Nitrosopumilus sp. | reverse complement strand
ACTTACTGGTTCATTTAAAGAATAATGTGTCTTAAGATTAGAAATGGCATAAGTTACAGATGTCATTTCAGATTCAATTTGTTCTGGTTCTGGTTTGTTTCCAATCTCCTTGTCGGTATCATCTTCATAGACATTTCTGTCAAACGGTATGACGCCGCAACCGTGTATTGGATAATCACAGTCTACTCTAATCTTTGTACCGTTATCAAATTCGCCTAAACAAATCTGATGTTCAGTACAAGCGTTTATTGTCTGCAGTTTGGTAAAATCACCAGAATACAAATCATCGTCTATTTCAAAATAATAGTCATACAATGCTTTGCGATATTCCTTAGGATCATCAGGATAGCATATTTCCACCCTGTCACCAAGACACCCAAGGAGTATTCTGGCGTCTTCTGCCCATCCCCTAATGACAAGCTCAATCATGCTAGTTGTTTTAACACATGCAGAAGTATCGTCTGCTTTCTTGTATGCTAGTTTCAATCCTTCTTTGCATTCCACATTATGAAACTCTGTTCCTGACTTGATTTGTTTTAGCGGCGAGTGATTCGCCAAGTCAGGCACAAGTGATTCGGACGAAGATTCGTTAGAATCAGTGTCTTGTATGACATCGATTATTGCAGATTCTGTCCAGTCACTTTTGTAAACAGCGTCAGCTCTGGATTTATTTCCAATAAATGAAAGATTCAAAAAGATTTTGTCATACTTGATGTCAGAATCCACAATCATTGTGACTGGAATTCTAAATATTCGACCAGGATACACGTCGATAGGGTCTACATCAAGGTGTACATGTGATCTTGCACTGGAGGGATTTACCTCAAGTATGGGATAAAGGGAGTCTATGTGGTATGGGTGATCATAGTACATGAACTTAATTTCAAAGGATATGGGACTGTCCTGGATTATCTCAGATGGTAATAACTCAAACTTTGAGTATCCGTGGACATATTCTTCAGCACCAAATGACTGAGGGATTGCAGACCCAATCAAAACTAAAAAAATTACAAAATACTTCATAACAGACTAACAGGCCAATACGAAGCTCATAAAGCGTTCTAGTCTTTTACTCTTGAGAAATAGAACTGGTAATCTCAAAGTTTCTGTTTTTTCCCTGATCAGTTGCTTTCCAGACAATCCAAGTGGCTCACTCTTATCATCAGGATTTCTCATCTTCCAAGAAACCACAACGCCGTCACTGTATACATCAAGTGTTGGTGTAGGCCTCTCATCGTAAGGACTCAGTTCCCAGTTTATTGCAAATATTAAACTGGGTTCAGAGAATGTTTCTCCCTTATCAGTACTGACAGAATACCAAATCTGTCTTAAATCAGGACCTGCCCATGTAAGGTAGAGTACGTCATCATACTGTTTAATGTCAGGCCTTGCGCCATGAAACACCCTTTTTTTCTCAAAGGTTTCTCCAAAATCTGTGCTTTTTGCAAACGATATGTTCGGAATAGAGTCATCTTCTACCTCGTCTCGCCATACAAGAATTACATCGTCATCCATCACAATCATCTTTGGTTCATGTGCATTCTCATTGGTCATGCTCATATCAGATGGTGCCGAGAATGTTTTTCCATAATCATGGCTATATGAGAACAAAGCACGAGTATGCCACATACCATTTCCAAAGTCTAATTCCTCCTGCCAAAACTTGTATTGGTTTTTGGGACCAAATATTTCAGAGTCGTTAATTGGTGAATAAGCATAGAATCCTGAAAATATTATGACAGCTGCAACTATGCAGACAATAATTGTAATTTTTGTTTTCATTTTTGTTTTCTCCAAACTATCATTAATTAGATAACCTAAATCCTATCTCAGCAAAATACGCATATCCTGCCTTGTCTTCTGGTTGCTCTAATATGCAAATGTTAGTTTCAATTTCAGCACCAGTGACATTTTGTGGATACAATTCGTAAAATACAAAGATGGCTTTATCTTCTGAGAGAATTTTTGTGTTGGCAATAAGGTCTCCGCTTGCAATGCCTTTTGGAGGCAAAGTTGTTTTGCCTTCAACTAGTTGCGTAAATGTAAGGATGAAGCCTCTTCAGTACCTTTTCTTAGTGAATGAGATTGTGATTCATCTGGAATTCCTACAATTACAAACTCAGCATCATCAAAATTTTCAGTGTTGGCCCAACAGATTTTTTCCATAATTTCTATACACATGCATGGAATTTGTAGTTTTTATCGGAATTTAGAATCCATAAAGATGTGAGTCATTAGATCATATCGCAAGAAATTCATATGGGCCCACGGGATTTGGACTTGTCGTATTTAGGGGTTCATAAGCGCATTTGGATTAAAACTCAAAAAAATTTCAAAATTGATATCAAACATTTCTGAATAATTTATTGTTGTATCTCTGTTTTTCTTTTATTGATTATAATTGAAAGAACTACAGATGCAGAAGAAATCAATGCTGCTGAAGCAAATATTGTAATATAGGCAGTTTCAGTTGGAAATTCTCCGCTTATACCTTCAATGGTTCCGCTAAAAGTATCCTGAAATACTCCTGCAAAAACGGGACCTACTGACATTCCAACTAGGTTCAAAAGCATTGCCATTCCAAGAGCAATTCCAGTAACTTTCATGGGAACAGAAACCAGGATTACGTTAAAACCTCCTGCAATAGATAATGATAGTCCAACTGCAAGGATGGTAAGGCCCACCATAACTGATTCTTCCGTTGTGTGAAACATTACCAGTAAAAAGAAACCTATCGTTGCAATAGAAGTACCAAATAGGATTACTCTGTAATTTTTGATCTTGTTTAGGAGATACCCCGAGATGACAGTAGTTACCAAGAACACCAGCATGAACGGTAGTTGTATATTTGCGACCTTTAGAACATCACCTCCAAATCCGAGAGGAGCAGGACTGCGTACCAATACCGTTACGGTAAGATATACTGAGAAAATAGAAAGAGATACTAGCAACAGAATTAAGGTGGGTGGAAGAAAATTCCGATTGGCCATCAATTTCAAATCTAAAAGAGGGTTGTTTACTCTCTTTTCTACAGTGATGAAAGTAAAGAGGGATATTGCAGATACTGCAAAGAGGACTGCCACATAGTATCCTGCCTCTTTACTTTCAAGAGAAGTTATTGCACTTAGAAACGTCACAATTGTTACTGTCAAGAGAGAAACTCCCTTTAGATCAAGGGACTTGTTAACAGACCTACTATTTTCTTCGGCGGTATATGGGTTTGAAGAAGGTATGAACCTACAGATTATTATCCAAAGAGCTATTGTAACAGGTAAGATAGCCACAAATGTTGCCTGCCATCCATAGCTTTGAATTATTGCAGCTCCTCCAACAAGACCAAATATTGCACCTGCAGGGAATGTTGAACCAAAAATTGTTTGAGCTATTGCAATTTTTTTTTCAGGAATAGTACTTCGTATAATTCCAAATGCAACTGGGAACATAGCCATACCGACACCCTGCAATGCTCTTGCAAACAACATTACTTCAATGTTTACAGCAAATCTTCCGATAAAGACTCCAATTATGTATATTGGGATTATTATGAGTAGGATTTTTTTCTGTCCATGAATATCCGAGAGTCTTCCTGCAATTGGAGTCATAACAGCTGCTGCAATGATATATGCAGAAAGCATCCATGATGATGTACTATATGAAATATTAAATTCCTCAACAAAGTCAGGAATTGCAGGAATGATCATGGTTTCATCAAACATGACAATCATGCCAACACAGCTCAAAATGATGAGTATTTTCCATGCAGATGTAGGAATCTTGTCAGATACGGAGATATCTTCAGGGGTTTTCATTTTTTCACATCAATTCTTTTTTGTATGATAGAGATCCAAGTAATTTTGTAGATTTCTAGATATTTTGTTTAGGTTTTCTAAGATATGTTTAACTTCATTTTCAGATATATTTTTGGTTGCAATTTTTTTAATTGATAGTGCAGATTGAATCATCCTATCTACTAATCGATCTGCCTTTGGTGTAATGAAGATTCTCTTTATTCTTCTGTCCTGTTTGTCATTTTGTCTTTTTACAAGGTGTTCTTTTTCCAATTTGTCAATCATAACAACAAGTGTTGGAGTTTCTATTCCAACTTTGTCTGCAAGTTCCCTTTGTGTCATGCCAGGTTGAAGAGATAATGCATAGATTACTTTAGACTGTGCTAGTCCCATTCCCACATTTTTGTTTAGTTCACAATCAAATATTTTTTGAAACATCTTTGTAGTGTTGTTAATTATAAATCCAATGCTTTTTTCGTGAGCATAATTTCTCATAGTAAGCTAATAATTAGCTAGCTATTAGATATTAGTTGCTGCTTATTAATGAAATTATAATTTCTCTAATGACATGCCAATTTCCACAATTTATAATTCCAATTCAATTTTTAAATTGAAGTCGGCTTGCCCAGTCACCAAATTGGAAAGCAAATGGAATATCTGGATTTGAAGCACGTTGATTAGTAGTTTAAACACCACATGAGATCATGTTAATTCAGAATTTCAATTTCTTTCTGTGGTATGAACCCATCTACAAAAAGTGTTCTAGTGGGCCCACGGGGACTCTACCCCCATTTTGGGCATTAAAATGGACGCAGGTAGGTATGGATAAGGGAATTAGTAGTTATGAAATTCGTTAATTGTTTTCTTCAACGTTTCCGCTAATGATTTCAAATTCTTTTTCATTCGAATTGTTTTCTTCGTCTTGAGCAGATATTTGATGTATTCCCTCTTCAAGTGTTGGAATTTGAAGCTGATATTTGAAGGAACCCTTTTCATCAGTTTTGATTGGAGATTCTATTTCTAATTCATCGTCATCAAGAGTAATAGTAATGACAGAATTCTCTTTGAATTTTTGGCCAGTTATTGTAAGAGTTTCTTTCACTTTTCCTTTGGACGGAGTAAGGAAAATGATTGGGTTTTGTGTTGTTTGAGTATTGGTTTTAAATTGTCCTTCTACCAAAGATATGGCTCTACCAATAATTGATTTTGCTGTAAACCCTGCAGTTATGCTGACTAATGCAAAAGTCATATTGTTTTCCGTGCCTCCAATTGATAGAATAAGCCATCCCATAATAGCAAGCAAAGGAGCCAAAAGAAAAAATCCTACAGTAGCAAGGACATGAGAAATGGTTTCAAAATTTACTTTGTATTGATACTCATCATATTTTATTTGTAGTTTATCTTTCTTTTTTTTATATTGGTCAGGGTATTTTGAAAAATATTCAATTTTTGAAGCAGGAGATGATTTGATAATGTTGTTTATTTCAGACTCTACATTGTTAAATTCCTCTTCTGCTCTTTCTAGTTTTCTGGTAATTTTATCAAAATTTATTAACATTTTTCCCATTTCTGTCTTGAATTCTCTAATTCCAAGATACAAATATCGAATGTATGCACCAAGTATTCCCAGAATTATTACAAAAATTGGAATTTGAATTCCTGACGATTCGGTTTGAGTTACTCCTCCAATATTTAAAACCCATTGAGTTGAATTTCCGTCATTAAATTTTATTGTGGATATTGGGAAATCTGCAAAAATCTCGGTTGGAAAAAACGCCAAAGATAAGATCAATGATATAGCAAAGGTACTTAGTGCAAAAAAAATGAAGACAGGTAATCTTGAATAATGTGTAGATTTTTTTGATTTTATTGTTATAACTAAAATTATAACAATTGAAAGTATTGTTAATAGTATAGGAATTAAAAAATTATTATCTTCCATACCAAACCATCAAATAAATTTTTAAACTAATTCGGAATCATTAAATGGGATTTCAAGTTCTTGTTGTATAGATTTTATTCGTTGTTTGAGTTCCTTAGCTCGCTCTGAATTTGTTTCTTTTACTTGGTTATATTCATCAATGGTTTTCCTTAATTCTCCAATAAGCTTCATCGTAGAATATGTGGGAGGTTTCATGAGATAAATATAGGATTATTGCTTTTTAACATTTCTTCATTAATTCTACAATTTTGACTATAAAATAGATTCACATTCAAGTCTTGTTGGACTCGACCACAATTTTGGGGTTAAAAATGGACGCAGATAGGCATGAAAAATAAATTGATAATTATCGCTCACATTCCAATTGGGTTAAAATTGATAAGATTTGCTTATAACTGTGGTATAGTTTTTGATGTATCTATTGAGCTTTAACATAATGGTAGTTTGTCTTAAAATGTCCAGAGATAAATGAGAAATACAAAGATTATATCATCAGATTTTCGATTTTATATTATAATAGTTTGAGACAGTTCCAACACCAATTTTATTAAACTAATTTTTGAATAGATAAGACATAGATATCTAGACAGTGCCTAATTCAGTTATAACTACGGGGTTAGGAATATGCTCTTTGTGAAATAATCTATCTCCAATAAACTTTCTAGCTTTGATAATTAATTCTATATTATCCACATCAGGAATTGTTTCGAGATTTAGATAATTCTTGTTTTCATCCATAAATTCCCTAAAGTTAAGATCAGGATCATATTGCCTAAGATGTTCTTTTAAATTTTCTAGTAAATTATTCATAATTTGAGGAGGTTCATCTACAGATAATGTGCTACTTTTTTTTTCCCATAGAATTTTTAAAAATCTTCCACCATTTCGTTCAATTAATTCATCATCAGGAGTGTTTATTACAACTCTAAATCGTCTCCAACCGTGGTGAACATCAGATACAGGAGGTTGTGTCATATGACGAATCATTTGTTTGTACGTGATTTCTCCCACCGAAAATGCTTCTCCTGATTTTAGCTCAAAAAACTTAGCTTCAGGATGAATCGACTTGGAAATTATATCAACACCTCGTCGCCCAGACGTAACTCGAACTTCTAGATCCTGAATTTGATCAAATCCTATCTTTTTCATAAAATCTAATTGATACCAACCTCCTTTAAGAGATCTAGAATCAATCATGGAAACAAAAAGAGTTTTCAGTCCTTCTTGTAAATGAGACGAAGAAAGCTCATTATCTGCTTGTTTAATTAACTGTAATAATTTGTATGTGTTATCAGCAGAAATCCAATTTTGATCAAAAATTGCCAACATTGTTCTTTTAAATTGAGTTTGATCAGTAAATTTGAGTAAACGAAAAATTCCTTCAACTGCCTCAATGCCAATATCAATGCCATTTTCTATCCTTCCAAACGGAAAATCGTTAATTCGTGACAAAATTCTTCCAGCAATTACAGCCTGATTTCTAGATGATGCCCATTCTCTACTGTAAAATGGATTAGGTAAATCCCTGTGAGCTATTTTTTTCCATACAGAAACTAAATTCATAATGGTCTCCATATTGCCTCCTCCAATTCCAGAAATTATTTTTGTTATTGCACTAGGAACACTCGAGCATATTTGAACCAATTCTACCTCCAGGAACATCTTCTGCCGTTTCAGCAAGAACTTGAATACAATCTCTACACACCAAATCTATGTTTTTAGTGGAAGAATTTGTTCCTTCAATTAATCCTAAAGCAATTTTCTCTATCTTTTCACCATTGATTTGTTCTGGAAAAGACCATTTGTAGATCATTTCTACAACTTTTTTTTGCATTTCATTTGAAATATTTAAAATAGATTTCATTAGAGGCTCTATTAAGTAGTCATTTATAGGAGCCAACAAAGTGGAAATTAGTTTAAAAATAGATAACAGAATTTTCCCAATTCCATTCTTTATTGTTCTTCCTAAAATAACTACTGCCTCACCAATAAGATCTTCAATTTTTTGAATAAAAATAAGAAATGCTCGAACAAATCTGAGACCATTGTCTAGGACAATCCCCACCCTGCCCAGTCTACTTACACATGATACAATAGTTCCAGTTCCGCCAGTAAACCAACTAATCAAAAATTGAACACCAACAGTGGAAATAATATATCCTAGAAAATCTCCTCCTATGAATCCACCAACAAAACATCTGTACTTAGTATCATTTCTAGTATAACCAAGGTAATCTGTTGCTATACTGCCTACAAATTCATCAAAACTTTCATACATCCAATTACCAATATTTCGTAAACCGCTTAGTATGATACTTTCCTGATTATTGTTTTGCCAAAAAGAATTCCAAATACTTTGTAATAACATTGATAAATTTTCAAAAAGTCCCTTAAATTTAGAAAATCCAGTTCTAATTTTTTCTTGAAATTCTCTATCAAGATTGTAAATAATTAATCCAGTTGATGGATTAGAAATCACACCTAATATTTCAAGAGCAAATTTTGGATCATCGGCAAAAAAGTTGAATAATGCTCTAGGAAGATCAAAAGTCAAAGTTTTGATGTCTTCTATAGTGTCCCTAAGCATAACATATAGACCTCTAGGAATACCTAGTAGTACTCCAATAACTACCGCTCTCATCTCATCTGATATATCTTCAATTCCTCTGATAGTGGCCAAAGGAGGTGTTGTCAGTATTATTCCATCAGCTAATCGTTTTAATGCAAAACCAACTACGTCTTGCCAAGTTCTTGGAACATGTGCTACTGCTTCTTTAATATTTCCTATAATTCGTGTGCCAGTTTCAACAACTTTTTTGAGTGGTTCTACTAAAATATTAAAAATACCATAAAATAATCCTCCCGATGTATCTAATCCTAACAATCCACGGTCTTTGGAAAACTTTGATGGTGCCAAAAGAATCTCTGAATACGAAAGACTACGAGATGTCAACATTTCAAGTTCTGTGTCAGTTCTATCTGGAACTCCAGCTCCGATCACCACCTTAATTCCATTAAACATTTTTCTCATATCTGTAATTTCTTTTTCATCAAACAATCTGAGTCTTATCCAACAAAATGCTTTACCTTCTCTATCTGTATATGTGAAATTGTTTCTTTTAGCATATTGAAATTGAGAATTTTTCAATTTGCCTCTTAAGATTAAGATATTATCATTTACCTCTAAAATTTCAGAATCATCATTGAGCATTTCTGTTCCATCATTAGCCCACTGAAATTCTATTCTTTCATTAGCTAAAGGTGTGTTATCAGGTAGCAATAGCTGAGTAGAGATTATAAAATTAAACTCTTGAATCTTCGGACTGTAGCCAGGAAACGCAGATGATCTTTCTACAGGTATTATGTGATATTTTGTATTGAAAATGTCTGGATTATGATCTGAAATAAATCCATCGGGTCCAGGGGAATTCCTTATAGGACTACAACTTTCAACCAACCACCTAACCGTAACTAATGATGTTGATGTTTGTCCTGATTTTTTAGGGTTGGATATTGGAGTTAGCCCATGTGTACCTAATGGATTAGTTCCAGGAGGCAGATCTATTGGGC
>JAGQHE010000006.1:7230-14452 GCA_020431995.1 Candidatus Nitrosopumilus sp. | reverse complement strand
AGATCTATTGGGCCAGCAGGAGTAGTACTTTGAGATTGAATACGTAGTGATGAATCACTTGCTGCATCCCAGTTTAATCCTCCACTATTACCTACAACATTTACCCTATATACGCCAGGCAGTATTCCCAGACCTAGTTTTAATTCTCGATGATCAGCAGCTACATTTGGTATTGTTGCCTCAATTCTTTGGCTAGTTTTATAATTAATTGTCATTGATGAAATTATATTAAGGCCGGGAGAAGAGACACTTTCATACTCCAGCATTACCTGAACTACATCAGATAAACTTGCAGAAAAATGACTAGCTAGAAAATTATTGGGATCAGTTATTGTGATAATATCTTCTGGTCCAGCAACACTTGGAGTTATACTCAAAAAAGCACCAAAATGTCGAAATACCAATGCTCTTCTTATTCATAGTAATACTTGAATTTTTCTTGTTTTGAAAAATATTTCTTATTTTCGCTTATTTTTTCTACTCTCTTGAATTCTTGCCATATGCGAATATTACTCACAGAAAATATATTTTCTCAATCTTTTTTGAAATAAAAAAAGGTTTGATTTAACTTCACGGGGACTCGACTACCTTTTCGGGGTTAAAAATGGACGCAGGAGGCACAAACCTCATGTTTTCTAGAAAACTATATCAAGAAAATTTAGATTTTTTAGCCAAATTTAGAAAGATAGTTTGAAGAAATTGACAGTTATTCTTCTATCTTTTTAATTTCTCGTTGTCATTTTGTAAGGTTATGTTTTCTGTATAGTTTACTGTATTCCCTTGTTTTTATCATATTTGGTAAAATCAAAGTTTTGTTTTTTGATATTTGATTTTTTAATATTTTCGAATAGAAAATCTTTCACAAATTCAAGTGCATTTATTGATATTTCATCATTTGGATTTTGATTATTTGGATTTTTTATTTTAAATATAGTAAATTCTTCCGATTGGATATGGTTTACGATTTCTTGTGCTATGTCCTTTCTTCGATTCTCACCCAATTCATATATCACATCTTGAAAGTTGTCAGATTGTTTTTGTGATGTAAGTAATTTCTCAAATTTAAATTCTAAATAATGCCAAACTTTGTCTATATCATCAAATAGCTTATTGAAAATTTCTTTAGCTTCAGGATCATCTTTTTCAATTTGACCTAACCAATTGTATCCATTTTCAACTTCTTTATGCATATGCCAAAAATGATGAATGATATAAACTGGGTTTGCGCCTATATCTTCATGGGATTTTGGGACAAAAGTATTATGTTCTTTTGATTTTGGCAGTAATTTGTTTAGAGATTTCCAGTGAATTGGAACCCGATTGGCATCAAGCAAGACCTTGATTGGTTTTATATGATTAGGAATAGTTTGGGAACTAATCTCACCTGTTTCTACTCTTTTCTTATCTTCTTTGATGAATGTTGCAATTACATCTGAAGCTAAATCCATATCTTTTCTTGCTAAATTAACAAAGAATCTAGCTAATGTTGTAACATTTCGGTCTTTAGGTGTTTTACCAAGATTATCTGTATAGATCTGATTTGGAATAAGCTTTAGAAATGTATGAAGTAGATTCTTGTATCTTCTCAGAGTTGAAGTACTACGTACTGAATCTAAGAATAATTGATAAGGCTCTGAGCGAGAATTTACTTTATCAAGTGAGATTTCCACAAATCTAATACAAGTGCGTCCTATTTTAGTCCCAATATAGGGTATGGGCCCACGGGGATTTGAACCCCGGATCTTCGCCGTGTAAGGGCGACGTCATAACCGATCTGGACTATGAGCCCAGAAACCTACCTTTCTAAAAACCATTTAAACTTTGAGACATGTGAAAATCTAGAAATTTGATGAAAAGTAAAGATATCCATGAATGTTCTTGATTTTTTTTCCAGTCCAATAGGATTAGGTCATGTGACTCGTAATATTGCAATTGCGAGTAATTTTGAAAATGTCGTAACGAATTTTGTGACAGGAAGTGGAGCTGCAAAGATTCTGAGAAATCTAGATTTTAAAGTACATGATGTGTATAATCCACCATCATTTACCATACAAGAAGGGGCTTTGAAGAATCAAGCACGATGGTTGTGGGGTTATTACCAGTACTATAAAGATTGTAAGATAATTTCGCAGAAAATTCTTCAAGTGGACAACCCAGACATGGTGATTAGTGATGAGGACTTTGCATCACTAAGTAACGCACAAAATAAAAAAATTCGTACCGTGCTCATCACAGACATTTTAGAGACACGTTTTACAAAGGGATTTGCGTCATTTATTGAAAAAAAGATGAACAAATCAATGCAGAACATGATTGAAAAATGCGATGTGGTGATTATTCCTGAAGCTGGGGATGATCAGAACAATATCAAAAGAGTTGGGCCAATAGTCAGAAAAACAAATCTCTCAAGAGAGGAGCTGAGGAAAAAATTCTCATTTGATAAGAAAACCATAGTTGTTTCAATTGGGGGAACCGATGCAGGCGGTTTTCTTATTGAAGAAGCATTGAAAGCTATTTCAAAAATCAATCAGGATGTTCAAGTTGTCCTGGTTTCAGGACCAGCAATTAGTAAAACATTTGAGAATGTCAGAAATCTGGGATTTGTTGATAATTTACATGAGTTGATTTTTGCTGCAGATTTGATAATTTCTTTGGCTGGAAAATCAACCATAGACGAATCTAAAGCTTATGGGACTCCAGGCATATTTATCCCGATCAAGAATCATTTTGAACAAGAAGACAATGCAAGAGAGCAAGGATTTGTTTTTGAGGATGTCAAAAAATTAGATGGGTTAATTTTAGAAAAACTGGAAGAGAGAAGAAATCCAGTAAAGACGGACGGTGCAAAGACAGCATCAGACATCATCAAAAAGATAATGAGCAAGTAATCAAATGCTTAATAGAAGGCAACAAAGTTTTGACAGAGTACCATGACTAGATTAGTAGTTGCTAAATTTGGTGGGAGTGCGATAGGTCCAAATGGCATGTTCATTCCAGAAATTGTTAAACGTATTAATGATTTGAAGAAAGAATCTAAAGTGATTACTGTTTTTTCAGCTCCGCTAACAATCCACAATGGCGAGAAACGTTCACTTACTGACATTGTTTTAGAGCAAGGAGAAAATGCAAAAAACGGGATAAAACCAACATTGGATACTGTAAAATCAACATATCAAAAAATCCTTGAACTGGTAAACCTTGAAAACAAAAAAGACTGCGAGAATGCAATTAAAATTAATTTAGAAATGGCACAAAAAGCACTAGATGATGCATTTGAGAGTAAAGAGTTTGCAGACGAGGTACGCTCAAAGGCACTGGCATTCTCTGGCGAGATCCTAATGTCACATGTAATGAACCACATTCTAAGAAGCAATAAGATAAAATCTGACGCCGTAAAGTTTGATGATTGGCCCATAATTACTGATAACAATATTGAGTTTACAAATTTTCTTACAGCTGAATCTAGAGAAAAGATAATCAAGACAGAAGAACTGGTTGAAAAAAATGAGGTTGTTGCCATTGGCGGGTTTATTGGAAAGACGGTGGATGGCGTTACCACCACATATGAGCGTGGAGGGTCTGACAGAACTGCCGCAGATCTAGGAATATTGTTCCACAAGAAATATCAGACAAGCGTAGATTTTGAAAAAGACAGTTCCGTAGTTTCTGCAGATCCAAAAATTGTGGAATCAGAATTAAGGCAAATAATCCAATTATCATATAACGAAGCAAGACTCGCAGGAATGTTTGGAATGAAAATTTTAGATCCCATCGCAATAAAGGAAATCGTTGAAAATGGTGTAGACATACCCATTACCATCACAAACATGAGAGATCCAGAAAGGACAACTACAATAAAAAGAGAATTAGAAAAACAGAAAGGACATCCAATAAAGATTGTTACAGGTAAGAAAAATTGTGCAATTTTTAGAATCGAGACAAATTCAATTCAGAAGCTATTAACGTCATTGGAAAAAGATAAACGATATAGCGAGTTTGTGATTTTGTCACCGTTTACAAAAGATGGGATAGAGTTTTCCAGAATATTATTCTTAGATGGGGAGTATGTTAAAAGAAACGAAAAATATTTGTTGGGATTCGATCCGCTTGCCACAATCACATACAGTAGGGGAGTAATCACGTTAATTGGAGATGAGATGTGGAGAGTCCAACAAGTTGCATCAAGAACTAGTGCAAAGATTGGCGAGGCAGGACTAAATATTTTGAATATGGACGCACAGGAAGAGACATCAAGAATAATCATCGTCATAGAAGATGCAGATGATAACATAAGAAAGGCCATCAAAGCAATTCACCAAGAGATTTCAGATATCAATTTTATTTAGTAAAAGAGTGGCGTTACGGGTTTTCACCTGTAAACGCCAACATGGGTTTGTTCTTGAACCATTATCTAGATTTAGTTCGGCGTTACCCAAAACACGCGATATTAGATATGCCAGTTCATAGTATATAGAGATGATCTATATAGATCTCTTCACATACGCTCAGCTGCAAACCATAGAATAATTCCAATGCCCAGCATCACATACCACTTGAAATTCTTCTTGTTTATGAAAATATTTACCGAACCTAGATCCTCATCTCTGCCAGTCATGCGGATTTTTCTCATCTCAAATCCCTGGCCAATCAAGCCCATTACAAGAAGGATAATTCCACCAAAACCCAAAATCCATTCCATAATGAGACTACTCATTTACAGGATATTTACGTTTCAAATGTAGTAAAAAGACGATCAAAAGATAATTCTTTAAATTAGCTGTGTTTTTTTGCACTCCTATGCAGGAAATTGGCAAGATATGGATGAATGGAAAATTAGTGCCATTCAAAGATGCCAAAGTTCATGTTCTTACTCATGCTTTACATTATTCTACATCAATATTTGAAGGAATTAGGTGTTATGACACCCCAAACGGTTCTGCGATATTTAGATTGCCAGAACATGTGGATAGGTTTTTCAAATCTGCAAAATTGTACTCTATGAAAATGCAATTTGCAAAAAAAGAAATTTCAGAGGCCATAGTAAAAACCGTAAAAGCCAGTGGGTTGAAAGAGACATACATCAGACCGTTGGCCTACTATGGCTATGGAGCAATGGGGTTGACTCCTACGCAAAATAAAGTAGATGTTTCAATCGCATGTTGGGAATGGAAGATGGGCGAATCGAAGGCAGGCAAATTTTCAGGAGCAAAGTGTAAAGTTTCAAGCTGGGTAAAGATCGATTCAAGATCTCAACCAATGCAGGCAAAAGCTGCATCAAACTATGCTAATGCAGCACTTGCAAGAATGGAGGCATTGGAAAATGGGTATGATGAGGCAATAATGCTGAATTCGCATGGAAAAATTGCAGAGGGCAGTGCAGAAAATATCTTTATTGTTAGAGACGGTCTTATTCAGACGCCTCCTCTTTCGGCAGGGGGTTTGGATGGAATTACAAGAAATAGCGTCATGCAGATTATTGAGAAAAATGGCGGTGATGTGATTGAACGTGATCTGGAACGTGATGATCTTTATACGGCTGATGAAATTTTTATGACAGGTACTGCTGCCGAAGTGAAATCAGTAACTCAGGTAGACAAAGTGAAGATTGGGAATGGCAGTATGGGGCATGTTACCAAGGCATTGCAGAAGTCGTTTTCCGATGCGGTTATGGGAAAAGATGAGAGATTTTTACCGTGGTTAACATTCATCTAGTTTTTCACGAGGTTTTTTACCCACAAAGATTATCATATATTATGGATTCATGTGCAACGGGCGACACTCATGAGATTTGCTGGTTTTGCAGAAAAGGTCGTCATGATGATTGTATGAAAGAGATACCCACGCAGGGAAGATCAGAGGGCCCGCACGATTGTACTTTTGATACCAAACTTATCCTATGCAGATGCAAGCACTAAATATCAAATACGGTTAGATTGAAAAAGATCGTATGAATTACAACAAAGAATTTTGGGATAGATATGCAGATGAAAATGAGGCAAGATATAATGAAGAATTTGCAAAGTTTATCAGAGATTTAGTCATCTCCTTGCGATGCACAAGTGTTTTAGAGATCGGGTGCGGTACTGGAATTGATTTAAGGTTGTTCCCAGACACGTTTGAAATTCACGGGGTTGATCTAAATGATAAGGCATTAGCAATAGCAAAAGAAAAGAAAAAAACAGTGGACTTCAAGAAAGGAACCATAACAGATTTACCGTTTGAAGATTCATCGATAGATTTTGTATTTACACACCAATTGCTAAATTATTTAGATGACGACACAGTACAAAAAGGAATTGCCGAAATGTACAGAGTATCTAAAAGATACATAATGAATTGTGAAAAGTTTGATGAGTCAGAAAAACAGATAGATGTAAATCATAAGTTTCTCAATGTTGTGGAAAAATGGTCAGATTACAAAGTCAGAATTGTGAGTAATGTGGACATGCATGAGGAAATAGAGCCTGACAAACCCAGATTCACCCTACTCAAAAAAATATAATTTCCATCCAGTCTAGAATTTTGTGACTGGTGGATTTTGATAAAACTTGTAGTTGTAACACAACATTGTAAGGGATCTAAAACTAAGAATAGCGGGTCTAAAGGGATTCGGACCCTTGACAACCGGATTAAAAGTCCGGTGCGCTACCTGGCTGCGCCATAGACCCACCGAAACAATTATGCCGAGAGTTGTTATTAATCTTAAGATTTTAAAATAAATGAAAATTTAGTTTTGTGCTTTAGCTTCAATTTCATTGTACTTTTCAATAATTGCTGTAAGTGCAGTTGAAACTGGGACATCATTCATCTTTTTCTTTTCGGCGAGAAGTTTTTGGTATGCATCTAGCGTAATGTATACTGGAATTGACCCATTCCCTTCAAGTAAACCTCTAACGTTGTAAAGAGCAGTCTCCATGCCTTTCTCAGCAGACTTTGCAAATTTTGCCTTATCCAAAATGGTTCCCAAAGGACCAAATGGCATCTCATAATCTACTGACATGGTTACCCTAGTCAGATTGTCACCCAATGCTTTGAATTCGTTAGTGATTTGCCATCTCTTGAATGGACCCTCAATCTGCTTTGCAGCGATTTTCTCATTTCTAACAAACTCAGTTGTCTCACAATCCCACTCTAGACGCTTGCCGCTAAAGTCACCGATAATTCTAAAGGTTGTACCCACACCCATTCCCTCTTTGATGTCCATAGGAACGACTGTCATGCC
>JAGQHE010000006.1:0-7166 GCA_020431995.1 Candidatus Nitrosopumilus sp. | reverse complement strand
GGTGTTTTGATATCGATTGATTTTGTTACGAGTGTCAACAGATGAAGTTCTTGTCAGTTAGAATTTAAAGGTTTTGAAGATTTTCCAGATAGAATTGATTTATGTTATATTCAACCCATTCTTCTGTATAATCAGTATGACTAGTAAGCGATCAAGTTTTTTCCTCTTTATTATGCTATTATTGTCAATTTCAGGATTTGCAGACGCTGATGCCCATTCCATGTTTAATTCTGCAGAACAGTTTGAGGCAGGATACAGAGTCCAAGTGGCTACCACGCCGGAGTTTCCACAGATTGGAGAACCATCACAATTTCTAGTAAAAGTTACTAAAGGATTTGATTATGACGAAGTTGACAGATTTACAATGGGAATGCGAATTTTCTTCAATGGTCAACAAGTAGATACAATACCTCCAACATCAGTAGAAGGATCTCACTGGGATTTTGATTATGTATGGAGAACTCAAGGAAACCATATTGTAAAAATTGATTTGTATGATGTAGGAGGAAGAGACGGAATCATCACCTATACGTTTAACATGGGAACTCAGAGTCCATTTGGGGTCATCTTCTTTAGTTCAATTATCGTAGGCGCCCTAGTCTTTATGGGAATAATGATCTATATTTACTTGCCAACAGTGTTCAAAAAACCTAAGCAGTAGACTTTATTGGTACTTTGGAAAGTCTGAATGCAAACAACGTAGTAAGCAACACCATCGAGAACAACAAAATCCCAACTCCAAGGTGTATTGCAACTAAGACAGCGTGCAGCTTCATATCGATTACAAGTGCTCCCAATGTGATTTGCGTAATTACCAATGCAGCTGCAAATGTACTTGTAAATTTGATCTTTTTATCAGAATTTTTGTTCAGCCAACTAGCAATCATTGTTGCTGCCACTAAGCTTGCAGTAGTAGCGGCAACAAATCTATGAATCCACTCTATGAAATATTCTTCAGATGGCATCACCCCGTTAGGACATAAAGGCCATTCAGGACAAGTCAGTCCAAGTCCAGCTGCTGAAACATAACCCCCAACAAACATTAGAGAATATAGCACAATCATTGCTGCTAATGCAAGATATTGGATTGCCAAAACTATTCTACTATGAAACTGCCTTGCATGCCTTGCAATGCATGTCCCGGAACAGTGCAGATGTAATAATAAGTTCCTGGTGCACCAGCTATAAATGTGACGCTGCCGCTCTCACCAGGCTTTAGAGGATTGGATGCAGCTGCTATTGCCGAATCCATTATCACTTTGTTAAAGTCCTCAGGATTTGCAACTACTCCGAATGCATGAAATGATTTTCCCGTGTTAGTAGCAGTAATATTTACAGTGTCACCGGATTTTACTTTGAGCTCTGGGTTATGTCCCTCTTCCCCAGGTAATGCATTAAATGCCAAAGTTCTGAAATCACTAGATTCTACAAAGTCTAGAGTAAAGTCGTGAGATACGCCAGTTGGGGCTGCTGCAGGTCCTGAAGAACTGCTACCCTTAGAAGGCCCAACAATGATCTCACCCACCATTCCCTGTTCTCGATGACCTGGAACAGTGCAGATGTAATAATAAGTTCCTTCCTCACCTGCAATAAATTTGGATTCTCCACCTTCGCCTGGCTTCAATGGGTTTGATGCAGCTGCAACTTCAGAACCAGGGATGATTCCGGAAAACCCTTCAGTTGCTTTAGTTACACCGAAAGCATGGAATGACTTACCATCATTAACTATAGAGAAATTGATTTCGTCACCGACATTCATTTTAATGGTTGGATTATGATCAGGTTCTCCTGGCAACGCATTGAATGCCAATGTCCTAAAGTCAGATGATTCAATAAATGAAAGTTTTACTGGGATATGGACTCCTGAGAAAGCAGCTTTAACATCATGCTCGGTAGTTTCACTCATCATACCCACAACTGGTGCAGGCATTGAGATCCAGTAGTCCCACATTGAAAAGAATATTACTCCACCAACAATGCAAATACCTAGCATAATGACCATCATTTTTCCAACTCTAGACGGGGTTGTTCTGTAAACTGTTTGGGTGTTCTCGTGACTCATTTCATTTATCTCCTAATGTGACGGGTTCTTTACCTCAAATGGATAGTAATACTTGCCACCTACACCAAATGGATCTTCGGTATTTGCAAGTTTTCCTTTTCCGGAACTGTAAATCATGTTTGCCAAGAAGATTACCATGCTGACACCAATTATCATAGCACCTACAGATGCAATCTGGTTCATAGCAATCCATTCTGGAATTGGAGGATAATCGAAAATTCTTCTTGGCATTCCATACAAGCCAAGTACATGTTGTGTAAAGAACACCATTACGGTTCCTATGAATGACATGACAAAGTGAAGTTTACCCATTTTTTCATTATACATTCTCCCTGTAACATAGGGGAACATATAGTACAGAAAACCAATAGAACCAAATGCAATAGTACCCATCACAAAGAGGTGGAAGTGACCAACTACCCAGTATGAGTCATGTGTTTGGAAATCAAGTGGCATAGCGGCGTTTGCTACACCTCCTGCACCTGCAGAGAAGAACAATGCAATTCCTCCAACTGCCCACATCATCGGTGTTGCAAATTTGATCCTACCGTTCCACATTGTAGCCACAAAGTTAAACACATGTAATGCAGATGCAGGAACTGCTGCAAGAGTTCCTACCATAAAGACAGTTTTCTCAGTAAATGACATGCCAGTTGCATACATATGATGTGCCCATGACGAGAAGCCAACTATAGACAGTAATACAAAAGCAAAAATTCCAGATTGGTAGCTGTGAATTGGTTTTCTTGAAAATCTTGGAATGATTTCATACATCATCCCAATTGCAGGAATTACTAATACGTATACTTCGGGATGGAATGTAAACCAGAACAAGTGAGCATATGCAATTGGATCTCCCCCCAACGCAGGATTGAAGAATCCAGAAACGCCAAGTCTATCAGTAAGTAACATCAGCAGTGCGGCAGCAAATGTTGGGATTGCAACCAGTATAATTAATGATGACGACAAGAATGACCACGCCAAAAGTGGGACTTGCCCAATTGACATGTCTGGATGCTTACATTTGAGAATTGTGACAATAAAGTTGATAGCACCAAGTACTGACGAAATACCCAAAATCTTTAGTCCAAAAATCCACATGTCGGCAGCTGGACCAGGAGCACTAATGATAGAATAAGGCGGTGTTGCATACCACGTAAAGTCTGCAAAGCCCAACCAGATAAGTGCACCTGCTGGTGGAATCATCCAAAATGCGATTGCATTAAGTTTTGGATATGCCATGTCTTTGTATCTTACCATGATTGGGACAAAGTAATTGCCAACTGAGGATGCAAATGGAATGATAAATAAAAAGATCAATGTAGTACCATGAACAGTGAAAATTCTATTAAACGTCATAGAATCAGAGATAATTTGAGAACCAGGTAAAAACAACTCTGCTCTAATTGCAAGAGCTAATGCACCACCCATAAACAAGAATGCAAGTGATGTGATTAAGTAGAGTAAACCAACATCAGTATGATGCGTAGAAAACATTATTTGCCAAATTGGGCGGGGTTTTTGTAACTCCAGAACCATCAGTTAATTCCTCCAAGTAATTGTGATAAAAGCGTTGTCAAGATGATGGATCCTCCACATATAATGTTCCTCTCATGTTATAGTGAATTAATCCACAGTATTCTCGGCATTGGATGTCATGTTGTCCAACTTCAGTTGGTGCAAACCATACAGTATTAACTCTACCAGGTACTGCATCCATCAAAACAACATAGTCATGAATATTAAAAGAATGGTTAACATCCTTGGATTCTATCTCAAACTTGTATGCCTTGCCAGCTTTTACATGTAATTCACCTATTTCTTTAGTACCATCCTCATGCTCAAAACTCCAGAACCATTGTTGTCCAGTTACTTTGATAACTTCAGCATCTGCAGGAACATGGTCAACAAGCCTCTCTGCTTCCCAAGCTTCTGCTCCTACCCAAACCATTAACGCAATTACAACGCCAACATATATCCATTCAGGCCAGCTAGAATGTCCACTCAATTTTACCAGTCCGTCCCCTCGTATGGAGTTGGCTTTGCTTTTGGATTCGATTCTCTAAATCTCCAACATTGCCAAATAATTGTACCAGACACTACAGCACCAACTACAAACGCTATAGTCATCATTTTGAAAAACAAGTTCCAAATGATTACCCTACGATCAAGATACTGACCAGGTTCGTCTCCTGCAGCAAACGCGGATTCTATAACTGGAACTGTTACCATAACTGCCAATACTAAGAATAACACTATCATCTTTTTCATTAGCGATTGAATGACGTCATCTATAATTTCTATTTAAGGGTTTTCAAGATTACTAGTTACCAACCTTGATTGAATCGTGATGGATGCATCACATTTAGGCCTGAAAGGGAGAATTTTCTCTCTTTTTCTCTAAAAATATTAAGAGACGCATTTGCAATAATTAATTCAAACAAATTGGTTGGAGAGAGATTAACTATGGTAGACAACATGGCTTTGATAGGATCCATGTGAGTGACAAGAACCACATTTTCATCAGGATGTTTTTCAATTACATGATCGACTATCCCTAAAACTCGTTTTTTTACCTCAGCAAAAGTTTCCACTCCATTATGAGCAATTTCCAATTCACCATTATAGAATTTCATAAAGACATTTCCATGGCTAGTAAAAATTTCATCATATGGGACACCAGTGAATTTTCCCATATCAAGCTCAATTAGTCGTTCATCAAGTGTAACATTAAGTGAATTGTGTTCTGCAACAATCTCTGCAGTATGTTTTGCTCTTTGGATTGGGCTGGAATAAATTGCAGAGATGTTCATGTGTTCTAGTAATTCAGCAGTATGCTCTGCTTGTTTAATTCCAATCTCAGTTAATGGGATGCCTTTAGTTCTTCCAGCTAAGATTCTTTCAGTGTTATTTTTGGCCTGACCATGTCTAAGAAAAATAATCTGCCCCAAATTGGTTGAAATTCAAATAGAGATAATAATAAGATTGTCAGATAGATAATCATGAAAATTGGAATAATTGGCGGAACTGGAGGAATGGGGAAGGGTTTTGCTTTAAGATGGTCACAAAACCACGATGTCATCGTTGGATCTAGAGATGCTACAAGAGCATCTGAATCTGCAACAGAATATTCCAATATGGCAAAAGAAGCATTTGGAGAAATTAAAGGATCAATTTCTGGAAATGATAATATTTCAGTTGCAAAAGAAAGCGATGTTTTAATTTTATCTATACCATATGAGAATATTGATTCTGTATGTTCTGGAATATTATCTGAAGTTAAAGACAGTTGCGTGGTAGTGTCACCAATTGTTCCAATGACAAAGACAGATGTAGGATTTGAGTGTGTTTCAATTAAAGAGAATAAACCATTTTCATACAAGCTTGTGTCAAACCACATGAAAAATAAATCAAAGTTAGTTTCAGCATTTCACGTAATTTCTGAAAAAAAATTAGTAAATCCAACGTTGGAATTGAATTACGATATCTTTGTTTGCGGAGATGATGATCAATCAGTTCAGGTAATAAATAGATTAATTGGTGAAATCAAGGGACTAAGGGCAATTTACCTAGGGCCAATAGAACTATCATACCTTGCAGAAATGTCAACGCCATTACTTCTCAATGCAATGATAAGAAACAAGCTAAAGAATCCGGGAATCAAAATTATCTAAGCCCATTTTTCATTTAACATGAGTTATGAATATTATAGACGTGGCAGGAATTGGTTTACAGCAATAGGTGTTCTTTTTTGTATAATGGGCGGGATAGTATTGATTCAGCAATTGTTGGTATGGGGCACGGACTTTGTTGAAGAGTTTTTGGTAAATGGTGAAATTACTAATGAAAAAGTTTCAATGGCAATGTTGATCTTTGGGATTTTTATGATTGTGTTAGGATTCAGAAAGCATGAACAGAGATGAATTTCTAAGGTCTCAGAAAATATTACGGTTAGCAACAATTGGCAAAAGTAAAATGCTTCACATTGTTCCCGTCTGGTACAGATATAGTAAAAAAAGAATTCACATAGGAACAAACACCAGAACAAGAAAAGCAAGAAATATCAAGAAAAACAAACGAGTTTCTTGCTGTATTGATGTGGGAATTAATGCTCCAGAAATTTACGGAGTTATGATTCAAGGAAACGCAAATCTGATTTTAGAAAACAATAAAGTAAAAAGATTGGCAAAAAAAATTCTTTTGCGATATTTTAATACGTTAGATAATAAATCTGCAAAAGAATTACTAGACGATACTGATTGTATTATAGAGATAACTCCTGAGAAATTTTCAGTGTGGAGCTACTGACTCATAAATTCTTCAATTTTGTTCATTGCCGAATCCAGAACTT
Source organism: Candidatus Nitrosopumilus sp. (assembly GCA_020431995.1). GTDB lineage: Archaea > Thermoproteota > Nitrososphaeria > Nitrososphaerales > Nitrosopumilaceae > Nitrosopumilus. The sequence goes on along the minus strand of JAGQHE010000006.1, from coordinate 753 downwards.
TCAGATCAGGAAGATAAACCAATCTAAAATGTCCACTACCATATTTCTGACCAAAACCCGAACCATGAACAGTCAACACTCCCTTTGTTTCAAGTAATTTTGTAACAAATTCCTTATCAGAACCAAACCTATTATCTTCAATTTTTGGAAATGCATAAAATGCACCCTTTGGATTAGGACAAGAAAGACCAGGTATTTGGTTGAGCCGTTTTACAACTAGATCTCGATGTTTTTTAATTTCAGAGACAAAATCATTAATGTAACCTTGAGGCCCACGAAGAGACTCTAATGCTGCATATTGTATTGGAAGACTAGTTGCGATTCTAACTCTCGCTAGCTTTGGGAGATGCTCACGTAATGCTTCAAGCTGTGGTGATTGATTAAATGCAATATACCCAATTCTCCAACCAGACATTAGATGAACTTTGGAGAATCCATTTAGAACAATTATGGGGGAATCTCCTGCAACCTTACCAATCCCTACAAAATTTTCATCAAAAATTATTTGATCATAGATTTCATCACATATAATATACAAGTTATTTTGATTTGCTATATTTACTAATTCTTTAAGAGATTTTTGATTAAACACTACACCTGTTGGATTGTTTGGGCTGATTAAACAAATAGCAACAGTCTTAGTAGTAATTTTAGATTTTATATCCTCAATATCAGGTGTCGAATTATCTAAGTCAACCGCGAATTCTACAGGAATACCTCCATGTAATCTAACATAGGAAGCATATGGTGGAT
>JAGQHE010000005.1 GCA_020431995.1 Candidatus Nitrosopumilus sp. | reverse complement strand
TCGCCACTACCGCCACCACGGGAATTTCTAAATGAGTGAGATGATTCATTAATTCCTTTATAATTTCTCCTAGGTTTTTTTTTATTTGAATATTTTGATTTGTATAATTCCATCGTCTAATGGCTTTAGATTTATTGGGTATAGATACTTACAGCTTAAGTTTATGCCTAGAATAGAGTCAAGGCATCAAACAAGGGATTTATCCATTTCAGTTGACATTATTTCTTGTACTTTGAGAAAATAGAGTTTTGTAGAATATGGCATATCATCTAAATTATTATCTACCACGACCATAAAATATCTGACAGCACGTTTTGAGATATCTAAATTAAATTTCATAGTGAGAATAGGATCTTGATGAACCTTGATTTTATCTTGAAGCCACGGTGGAGCCATTTCAATTGTTTCTTTGATGATTTTATGATACCAGAATGACAGGTTTTGAGGATACAGACCCTGTTTAAGGTTAGATACATCAGCATCTATTTTTTTCATCATATTATTGATGATTGCCATGATCCTAAATCTAAAAATTTTGTTTTATTCTAATTACTCAAAGTTAGGCAATCTACTTGTCAATGGATAGTAAGTTTCCATCTACATCAATTTCTGAATTTTTAATTCTAGTTGTAGATATTCTGGTGCCATCTTTTGCCAAGAACATAGGAACTGTGATGATTTTTACTGGTTGGAGTTTCTTTTTCTCCCTTAACTCATTCAGAATATTTCCTTGATTACTTGTTTCATCACTTACTACTAATGCTTCAACTCCTTTCTCCAAAACGGCAGGACCAAAATCATCATCTAATTTACTAATGTGGAATGAAACGTTTGGAAATTCTTTTATAATAATTCTTATCAAATTTTCACAACGTTTTTCATATTTGTTGGTAGGAAGTTTTCCCCTTTTTTTAGCAAGTTCATCACTAGTCAGACCGATTATCACTTTGTCAGAAATTCCAAACGCATTCGAAAGTAAAGTTAGATGTCCTTTATGAACAATATCAAAAGTGCCGCCCACGGCAACAAGGGAGAATTTCGGCATACTGACTGATTAATGTCTTTGAAAATAAATTTACCATCCTTTTTTCATGTTTTAATCAAAAGAATGGTCATAAATGAGTTGGTTAGTCGGATATTTTCATTATCTCATATTAAGAATTTATTTCATCCACAAATGAATTGTCATAAATTTGAATACATGTACTCAACCAGCATTATTTATAGTCGAACCAAATATACACCATGCATAAAACTAGATGTTCGAAAGAGGCAATGTTAAGTATCAATATTACAATAAAAGCAGAAATTTTCGTAACTTCATTAATACGCCAGACGTCTCTGTCATCATTGAAATAGTAAATAATGAAAATCAGGGATTAGTTTACAAAAATTAGTGATACAGGGCCTTGGTCTGCAATCGGCATATTGTTTCTATCCCAGACAAATGTCTCAATGTAAAATAATCCTTGTTGTTGTGGAATCCAATCAATAATCTGTGTTTGTGATCCATCATCAATGAATCTTCCATTATATTTCCCAATGTATTCTATAATTCCTGGAGTATCAGGATTATCAGAAGTCTTCTTAATTTGAACATAGTAGGTATAAGCAGTTTCAGCAGGTTTTTGGTCCTCTACAAATTCAATCAGAGTTTGGCTTTTTATGTTAACAGTAGATCCTACTTTAAGTTCAGATAATTTATCACCACTCAAATCCTCAACAGACACATTAGAAATGGTTACCAACTTTGTTGCGATGTGAGAGGGTGGAATCTTCACATCAATCATATCAGAAACGAAAACATCAGATTCTGCAAACAAGTATATTCCTATTGCTCTAGAATCAATCTTTTCATTGAAATTAAAAGAAACTTCAGAGTTTGAATCAATATGACCAAGTTCAATTGTAGATACTCGTAGTATTCGTGGTGGTTCGAATGCATCATAGAAAGCAAGATAGACATTAGTGTTAGAATTTGGCGCCCCGCCGTTTTGTAAAACTCCTGAAAATCTAAATGTAGTATCCAACGATATATCACTTGAATATACGCGTAGTCCTTTCTGTTTTGCTACAGATGAATCAAACCCTAAAAGAGAAACAGATGCATGGGTGATGTCAAGATTAGGGGTTTGAGAGCGAATAGAGTAAGGAGATTTTTCATTTGGTAAAATTACTTCAAGAGTTGTATGTCCCTCAACTACTTCCAGAGGATTAGGATCATAGTCATCAAAGAAGTTTACTTTTAGTCTAACATTGGACACAGGGGTTAAAGTATTGTTATTTTCAACTAATCCAACTACAACTGTGTATCCTTCAGAATCGCGGTAGACAAAAGTTTCGTTCATCAAAGAAACACTCAGGGTTGGAAGAGTATCAGTTTTTTCTGCTGAGAATGCCTGTGAAAAAGGAACCAAGAGTAAGATTACGAATACACATACAAAGAGTTTCATCACTGAGTGTCCTTCAGGTTAGAGATTAATCTCATATAACATAACATATAGTGAACAAGAAAGGTAACAACGTTTAACCTAGTTTACACTAATGCCAAAGAATAAAAAGAAATTAAAAATAGATGTAATTTTATTTTCTCTTTGCGGTAATTGCCAACCAGTAGATTAAACCTGGAGTCAAACCGACAATGAGTGGAATAAATACCGGCCATGCGTCAGATGCACTTGTCATAAAAAAAAACGTAAACTTATCCTATTTAAATCCATCCAGCAATCTGAAATTCAGCGTGGAGCATATACAATTAGAAAGTGGACCGGACGGAATTTGAATCCGTGACCCCCCGCGTGCAAGGCGGGTATACTACCAGGCTATACTACCGGCCCACATGAGGAATGAATAGTGTGTGGATTTTAATTGTTGTCTTCTTGGCAAGGATTTTATTTGAAAACAGGATTCGTGACAACATGGTACTTTTAGAATCTCAAATCAGGTTAAAAACAGGAGATATTGCGCCAGATTTTGAATTATTAGGAATTGATGATAAAAAACACTCACTGAGTGATTGTCAGGGAAAGAAAGGATTTTTGATTATCTTTATGTGTAATCATTGCCCATATGTCAAGGCAAAAGTTGATGCGCTCAATGAGTTATATGAGAAATTTGGAAATGAAATTGCAATCATAGGAATAAACAGTAACGATTCTACGGATTATCCTGAGGACAGTTTTGATGCAATGAAGCAGACAGCAAAAGAGAAAGGGTTTAGGTTTGACTACTTAGTAGATGAAACTCAAGAAGTTGCTAAGAAATATGGGGCAATGTGTACTCCAGATCCATTCTTGTTTAATAGCCAAAAAGAGCTAGTTTTTCATGGAAGAATAGATAACGCTATGAAACCAGGTGATTCGGCTACTGAGAAAACAATGATTAGAAATATTGAGAAATTGCTGTCTGGAGAAAAAATTGAAAAAGGTTTTGAACCATCAATCGGATGCTCAATTAAGTGGAAAGAAAATTAAACTTAAATGAGTCTTGCCTAGAGATTTGTTCGTGGGCTCGTAGCTCAGCTTGGCTGGAGCGTTCGACTGATAATCGAAAGGTCATGTGTTCGAATCACATCGGGCCCATTTATCATTATTTTATATTTTGAAAAACTGTTTGAGACCACTGTAAAACATCTTCAATTTTCTCAGATGATAAATCAGAGAGAATTTTGGCTTTTTTTGAGGCTTTCCCACAAAGAATTAATTTCATATGTTTGCCATATTTTTCTTTGATAGGATTTATAGAGTCTGCAAAAAAGTTTAGGCCTTCACTAGTTTGTGAAAATACAACTACAAGCATCATTCCAGGTTTTTGTTTCCATATTTTTCCAATCAATTTTTGAAAATCAAGATCAAACAAGACATTGATTGCCGATGACATGTCACCCAAATGAGAAACCCTCCAACCATTAGAATAATATGCAGCAGATGCTGCTTCAGAATGTAATTTACTGTATATGTCAGCTGCAATTACAACTACATTCTTTTTCGGATCAGAAACCATCTGAATCTGATTAAAGATTTGAAGTGATTTTGAGATAGTGGTTTCAAGTAAATTTTGCTCTGCAGTTCCAATTTTGCCTTCATCAAACAAATTTTTAACATGATCAATAGAAGGTAAGATTACCTCCAACACCAAACGATTTACTGTTCCTCCAGAATACAGGCAGTTACGTATTAACGAATAAACTTGGCCTTCAGTACCCTTTACCAAATATTCAAGATATCTGGATGCTACTTTAAAGTAATCATCAGGAAAATTGAAAGATTCTTGTCCTGGTTCTAAAAACCACAATGTTGTATTTCCAATGTTTTTTTGTCGCAGTAATCCTTCAGCCGCAAAAACTTTGAGATATTTCGCCATGGTGATTCTATTAACACCTATTCTTTCTGAAATCTCAACACCAGACATTCCATCGCTAGAACTATCCAAAGATGAGATCAGTTTTTTTCTAATCTCCTCAGTTGAATAACCTTTACCCATAGTGTTCTTGGACTACATCATTCTATAAAGACTAATTTCTATCAATGCCTTAGAATATCAGATCATTGAGGTTCAACGATTTTTGACATTCTAAGATTTACCAGAATTATGTTGTATCTCATATCAAACAGCGCGTATTCTACATAAAAGCATCCATCAACCAAAGGCACTAGTATCTGTATCATAAAACATTATATACGTGAGTACTTTAAAGTACGGTAAGGGAAAGTAATTGCCAAAAGCAGGATTCAAGTCAATAACCGTTTCAGAAACTGTATATGATAAATTCCATGAAGTTTATCAAAAAAATAAAGACGACCTAACGATGAAGGGAGTAAATAGTTTTGCAGGTTATGTGACTTACATGTTGGAGGAGATGATGCAAAAAGATAAGACATTTGCAAGATACGCTCCAAAGATTGAAAAAATTTCAGTAGATGATGATCGTGTTATTCTAAAAGACAACATCAAAAATAGAATTGCAGAAGTTGCAATTCAAAAGGGAGAGTTGTTTTGTCAGCTCTGTGATGAAAAAGATTGTGTACATATTGGTTTTGTGTTTTCACTGCCAGATGTCTATGAAGTTCTAAACATCAGAGGAATCAAAAATCCAAGATAAGGTGGAGGAGGTGGGATTTGAACCCACGAACTCCTGAGAGACAGGATCACCCATTATTTGATCTTAAGTCCTGCATGTCCAAAAGCACAGTATGCTTACTTTGGCCAGGCTTGATTACTCCTCCAAAAGGATGAAAATCTGAGTGAAATTTAACAGTTTAGAGGAAATAAGTCCAGAATCAAGAATTATAAGGATTTTCTACACGGTAAATTTGTGCTTCGATAGCTCAGCCTGGTAGAGCGTTACATTGGTAATGTAAAGGTCACGGGTTCAGATCCCGTTCGAAGCTTCTAATAATTTTTAATTAGTAATTCAAAATGACCAGTCCTCTTTTTAGAGTTTGAATTGATTGATCGGTTTGCTTTAATTTTAACTATATTCCAAGGTTTTGTAGAGAACATATCTGCAACTTCCTTAGAATCAGAATTTGATAAGAGAACCTTGCAGCCTTTAGAATCTAATTTTATGCAGAGTTCTGCAAGTCTGCTAAGATCAGAATATGTAAAATCCTTGTTCGTATAACTTGTAAAGTTTGCAGTATCACTGACAGGCTGGTATGGAGGATCTAAGTATACAAGATCACCTTTTTTGGCATCTCTCAGTACTGCCTCAAAGTCACGACATTTAATAGCGATTCTACTTGATTGTAAAATGCTGCTTACAGAATAAAGATTATTCTCATTGACAATGTTTGGATTAGAATATTTACCAAGTGGGACATTGAATTTTCCCCTGCTATTAACACGGTATAATCCATTGAAACATGTTCTATTCAAAAAGATCAGCCTAGATGTCTTTTCAATTTCACTTCTAGGATTGCTTTCTCTAACATAATAGTAATATGATTTGGAATCTTTTTGGTAATTCTTTTCATGGTTTCTAAGAGAGACAATTAGATCATCTACTTTGTCCCGTATAGTGGTGTATGATAATACAAGATCAGAGTTCAGATCAGAGATGCTACATTTTTGTCCATTACGTTCAGTCAGTATATGAAATAGTAATGCACCACCTCCAAGAAAGGGTTCATAATAAGTACCAAAAGTTTTAGGCAAATTCTCATTCAGAACTGGAACCAGTTGACGTTTTCCACCTGCCCATTTTACAAAGGGTTTAGGAATCATTTTTGATATTTGTGGAGAAAATTGCTGCTTCACATATTAGAATCACAAAATTACATATTGTCAAAATAGACAATAAAAGATCACAACTTGTGCAGTATTTTTTAATCAAATTTTGAAATTTATAGAATCATCTAATCATAAATAATAAAATGAAAAGGAAAAGGAAAAGGTTGGAGTGTTAGTCCCACTTTGACCAAGCGGCCATCCATCTGTATGTCCAAGTGTTGAGTTTACAACCTAACGCTGCAAACGTACATGCCAATACTGCACCTGCACCTGCACCTAAAGCCACTGGGCTGTTATAGAACTTACCAACTTGGGGTTCTATTGGTGTCATGTATGGTGGCAATGTTGGTCTTGGATATTTGAATGCCGTTTCTAGTGGGTCTGCTACTGTAATGAGGTTTACCATGTTGAATAATGGTAATGACATTCCTACTAGTACACCGCCAAACAGTATCAAGGAGTGCTTGTTCTTCTTTGTTGCCCAGTAGACTAAGTCCAACAGCATTGCTGATGGCAACCAAACTGGAACTACAATGAAGTCATATGGATATCCTAGCGAAAACCATGCAGCTTTTGCTATCCATGTGTATACTGTCATAATTAGAGCGTAGTACGTTGCTGTGCCTGGAACGCCTGTAAATGTTAGGTAGTATGTAGCACCTACAATAAGCATCAACGTTTGCGATATTGAAAATACCGTGTACGAAGTCCAAGCCCAGTCAGTGTAGAAGATGTAGTCTCCTGCATTAATTGTTAACAATGTAGAGTTAACTGCAACAACTACTATGAATAAGTAGTGTGTACATCGTCTTAACCAGACCATAAGATGTCAAAGAAATGGTCAGTATATAAAATTTTAGAGTGTGATGAAGATCGTTATTAGTAATCAAGATAAAAAAAGTACGCCAGGTATTACTAACCTGAACTAAAATGAAAAAGAAATGTCTAGGGTTTTCCTTGTGATTACCATCCAACATACAGTGATACAAATAGTACGAATACTACCGCACCTGCAACACTGGCACCAATAATGCCATTGCTGTTTTTGTTAGAACCTTCCTCCATGACTTTAACACAGAAGATGTAACCTATTGTTTCTATGATTGTAAGTACGATGAATGCAAAGTGACCACTTGCGGTTGGATATGCCCATGGATAATAGAAATATCCAGCTGCAGTACCACCAAAAGTTGCTATCAATGCTGCCCAGAATGAAATAGTAATCATACCGGTCATATTTTCAACGCGTTTTCCAATCATTCGTTCTATATCAGCACTTGATGATCCACCAGCACTGCCAGAACCGAATCCTTTAGGAAGAGTCATTCTAGAATCATTCTAATTCAGATTCTTTTAAGTCTTTCCTAAACTGATGAACTGGTACGATCTACGTTGTTTAAAAATAATAAAAGAAAAAAATGTGCTGATGCACTTTTTCTAAGGAATTGCTCTACTGTACAATTTGCCTTCTAGGGCCATTTTGTACATCTCGGCAACGTATGGGTTCTCACCAGGAGTTTCTGCACCTAATTCTACAAGTCGAGCATATACTCTGACTACGTATGCAAGTGCACCCATGAAAGCCACTACGACTCCCATGTTAAACATCCAGTGGTTTGGAACTGCAAAGATTTCTTCTACAAACCAAAAGTGCCACATCTCATTGACTCCAATTGTAAACATAGTTGCAAGGTAACCAAGAATGGTCATCTTTAAACCAGTGTTCATTGAATTATTTGGGCCTCTAAGAACTGGTACTTTTCTATCATAGATTGCTGACGCTCCCCATCCAAGTGGTAATGTGATGAAGTGGGAGTATAGCCACCAATGAGCTGGTGTAAATGCGCTATCTCTGATAGAGGTTTGATGTAAAGAACCATCAACGAAGTTGTCTACTTCTACTGATGCAGCAGTTGAACCCATAGCAATAACGATGAGCCAGATTTTCTTTAGTCTCTGAATCTCAACTTCTTTTGGGATTAATGCGGGCATCTGTGCCATGTTACTTAACATGTTAATTCTGAATATAAAGTAAGAGTTTTGGAAACAGTGAATTCTCATCAAATTTATAGGAAAATTATTAATTAATAATGAAATTAATTCATTATAATATTATAAAAATGTAATAATTTTAAATCCATTTTTATGGATCTTGTTGTATAACATTGATGATAAACGCAATAATAAATATCGATCCGCGTCATCAAGGTAAAACATATAACGATGTGTATTAATTCCTCAATATTAGGGATAACTATGGTCGAAAAAACAATTTTCGTATTTGGACTAGCTGTAGTACTTGCACTAGGAACACTAGGTTTCAACTGGGTTGAAACTGTACTTCCAACTGCAGATGCACACGGTGTCCAAGCACAACTCCAGAGTCGTTTCATCAGAATTGAGGATGAAACCTTCAACAGACAATCCCTACAAACAGGCGAAACCTTGACACTTCAAGGAACATTAGTCAGTTTAGTAGAGAGAGACCTAAGAGGATGGCTATCCATTTTCACAGAGTCCACCAATGCTGGTAACAGATGGGAGATGTTGGCAAGAGATCCACCAGGAAACGTTTTTGACATTCCAGGTAACGCTGTCGTCGATTACTCACTATCAGCCAAAGCACTTGAAGCAGGTGTTTACCATGTACACACTCAACTCAATATAGCAAAAGTTGGTCCAGGACTTGGTCCAGGTCAAACAGTAGTTGTTGAAGGGGAACCAATTATCAAACCAATCCCATATACTAACATCGCATACCAATCAATTATGATAGGTGTTGGTTATGTCATTACGTTTGCAACACGACCCTGGCAAGTAATCTAAACAACCCAACCTTTTCCTTTTCATTTTCTAACAATGATTAACGTAAAGTATGCAGTTCAAGTTTTATCTTATAGAGAAAAGTAATGAAGATATGTTAAGTTTTAAGATACTCAAATTGGATATTTTCCAGAGTTATTTTTTTGGAGAAATTGAATTCAGAGCGGACAGATACAAAGTGAATATCCAAAATCAAAGAAGAGGCAAAGTTCTCAAATTACCATTTGAACAAAAAATAAAAAATGAAAAAGTCATAGTTAGATTAACAGGTCAAGAAGATTTGTTTGTAGAAGACTATCTCTATTATAAAGGAGAGTCAGAATGGTTGGAAATTGACTCTGACGAAATCACATACTTTTTAGCTGATCATCAAGACCAATGTGATACAATTGAGATAATGATTGAATAAAAGAAAGGACTTTAAGGAATGGTCTAAAGTCATCACATTATGAAATATCCTGGAATGGGAGATCCATACAAGAGGAAAAAGACCATCAAATTCCTTGTAATAACGGCAATCATTGGCGTTATCGCAGTATTACTTACTAGTTTGATAGTAAACCCCATGATAGGCAGTCAACCACATAATGCTTGTATTAACGATATTGAAAAGGATTGGAAAATATCATTTACATTTGAAATGATTATAGATGGTCAAAAAGCAGAAGTTCAACCAAATATTGGAATAACAGAGAATTGTCACAGAGCCATTTACACACTTTCTAATGACGGTACAGTGTATGCAGAATGGATAGAAAACCCCAATTTCGAAATAGGGCATTTCTTGTATATTGCCAAATTCCCAATTAGAGATATGGAAGAGTCAAAAACAGAAATTTATGTAAATGATAGATTGTCAGAAAATGGTCTGAAAACTCCATTGCAGGATAAATATCACTATAAAGCAGTATTCACTACAAAGGATTATGATTCATCTAAAGACAAAGATTTCCTGCCAGAATTAGAAAAATAGCAAGTGTAGACTTTGAAGAAATCAGAGGTTTAAAAATTCAATACAGTTTCAACTAGAAGTATTAAAAATAATGAAAAGAAGAAAGGAAGTGATTTTACCAGTATTTACCGTTGTCTGGAATAAGACCGATACCTTCTCTTTCGAAGTGTCTGTCTAATTCATCGACCCATCTCTCACGATTGTCTTTGTAAGCCCAACCGTGTACACGTAACCAGAATGAGATAATTCCAAGAAGGAATATTGTGAACATCATGGTTCCGAAGATGTAAATCATTACATCATAGAATAATGGATCATAGTTTGGTCCTAATTGTCCTGTAACTGAAGACAGAATACTTAGGAAAATTCCTACGATAGGAGTCATTGTATATTTTGGCTCAATTTGTGCGATATATACATTTCTTTTATTATCATAAAGTACGAGATCAGTATCCACTAAGAATCAAAATAAGAAAATAAGAAAATAGTGAGGTTTGTTTATCCTCTACCCATTGCTGCGTATTTGCCAGATCTTCCTCTAATGAAGAAAGCGCCTGCAATACCACCGAATACTGCACCTGCAATAACTGAAGCACCGACTACACCACTTGCATCAAGATATGGAGTTCCTGAGCCAGAGGCAGGGTTTGCTTCAGCTGCTTGAATTCTTCTTCTTTGAATTTCAAGTGCTTCTTCTAATGTGTATGATCCGGTTTGACCTTCGCTACCAACATTACCCATGTATTGTGCAAATGCTACTGCATGTGTTCCATAGATACCAATAACGAAGACAGCGACTAGGGATGCTGCTAATAGTACTTTTGTATTCATACCGTTTACCTGCTCGTTTTGAGTCCAGAGACTTATTTAACTTTTATTCTAAACCCCAAATTTTGACATAATGTGCGAGATCAGCATAAGTAACATTTAATTCGGTTCTTTGATGAAACGAATTATGGGACGATTACACTCTCACAGACATGGAAAATCACATTCTATAAGACCATCTACACTTCGTGCACCTTCTTGGATCACACAAAGTCCCGCAGAAATTGAAGAGTTGGTAGTAAAATATTCCAAAGACGGGTTAACTCCTAGTCAAATTGGAATTAAGTTAAGAGACCAGCATGCAATCCCACTAATTAAACCAATTACAAAAAAAAGTATGGGTCAAATTTTAGAGGAAAATGATTTGAGAGCAGAGATGCCAGAAGACCTAGAAAACATCGTAAGAAAAGCAGTAAATCTTCAAAAGCATCTAAAGTCAAACAAAGGAGACAACAGAAATATCAGATCTTTGGAATTAATTGAAGCCAAAGTTCACAGGCTGTCTGTATATTACAAAAGGATTGGAAGGATTTCGAAAACCTGGAAATATAAATCCGTGGTTGCTCAGCTAGAATAATGACAAAATCGCTTGATGAGTCACTTTCATTTTTCAAAGATAAGGTTTCAGACTCAATAAAAGCTAAAAAACCAATTTTAGTGACGACACATATTGATTGTGACGGGCTGACGTCTGGCAGTATCATCACTAAAGCACTCATCAGAGCAGGTGCTAACTGTACTGTTAGAACATCAAAAGAGTTTAGTAAAAAGGTGGTAGAATCTTTCAAAACAGACTCTCGTGATTTCCATATAGTGACAGATCTTGGCGGAGGTTTTGCAAGTGATCTTGATCAAACTCTAGGAGATAACTGGGTTGTTTTAGATCATCACCAAATTTCAGAAGAAGAGACGGATTATCAAAATGTAATCAATGCATGGAAATATGATATTGATGGAGGGATTGAAATTTGTGCAGGAGGAATGGCCTTTCTTGCATCAATGGCCCTAGATGAAAGAAATTCAGATCTATCTGCAATTGCAGTAGTTTCAGCATTAGGAGATAGGCAAGATCAAGGTGAGAGAAAATCATTTGTAGGCAAAAATTTTGAGATTGCCAACATAGCCAAAGAAGAAGGAACAGTAGACATTGATCTGGATTTATTGTTAGTGGGCAGAGAAACAAGATCACTTCCAGATGCCCTTGCATTTACATCACATCCATTTATCGAGGGTTTAACATGGAATAGAGAAGCGTGTCTTTCTCTCCTAAATTCATCAGGAATTAATCTAAAAGAAGGGGGAAGATGGCGAGTTCCAGCAGAACTTAACGAGGATGAAAAAAAACAAGTGATTGAGGCAATTACAAAATTTACTTCTGGGAAAAATGCCACAGAAATAATGTCGGAATTAATTGGATATACATACACATTTCCTAGAGAGGACAAAAGAAGTTTCTTACGAGATGGACGAGAATTTTCAACTATGCTAAATTCATGTGGAAGAATTAATCGTTCTGGTGTTGGAATGGCAATATGCATGGGGGACAGGAATAAGATTCTAAGAGAGGGCGAAACCATTCTTACAGAATATAGAAAGATGATCAGAGAGTATATGAGCATCTTAACTAATGAAAGATGGCGAATATCAGAAAGCGATACATGTATCATGATAAATGGAGATGACATAGTTCCTGAAACCATGACAGGTACTATTTCATCATTGATTGCAGGAGCACCAAAAAATTCAGGGAAGATCGTAATATTAAGAACCAAGTGTGAAGAGAACACAGTAAAATTCTCATCAAGAAAGTCCTTTGGATGTAAATCAAAGATCAATCTAAGTGAATTGATGAGAACGGGGGCTGAAAAATTTGATGGTATTGGTGGAGGTCATAACGCAGCAGCAGGAGCAAAGATAACTAAAGACAAATTAGACGGATTTCTTAATTATTTAGAAATAAATGTCATTAATGTGTCAAATTCAGGTAGTTCTCAATAACATAGCAAAAGAGAAGGCAGAAACTATCAAAAAAGCTCTAGAACCAGATAACGTGAATTTTCCAGAAGGATTGAGTCTTTATGTTGAAAATATTGATAATAAACTAGTTTTTAATTTTGAGAGTAAGAAGAATATGAGGCATCTAATTGGAACAGTTGATGAAGTTGTCGAACATATCCAAGTTGCTTTGAGGGTGATAGAGTGATGTTGGATCCAAAAATTCTCAAAGAAAATCCACAGATTATTAGAGATATGCTCAAAGCAAGATCCGTAGATTTTGATTTGGATGGGTTAATTGAATCAGATCAAAAAAGAAGAGAGATGATAATTAAAACGGACGAATTACGAAAAAAGAAAAATCAATTAGCCTCAGATATTTCACAAAAGAAGAAAGTGGGAGAGGATATATCATCAATTTTGTCAGAAATGAAAAATGTTTCAGGAGATCTTACAAAATTAGAGTCTGAACAACAGATTATTGAGAACACATATTCAAGATTAGCATTAACTATTCCAAACCTTGTTGATGAGTCAGTTCCTATAGGAATAGATCAAAATGCCAACAAGGAAATTCGAAAATGGGGAACTATTCCAGATTTTGATTTCAAAATAAATGATCATATAAGTATCTCTGAGAATTTGGACTTGGTAAATTTAGAAAGAGCTGCAAAGGTAGCAGGTGCAAGATTTTATTATCTAAAAAATGATCTTGTGAGATTAAACCAATCATTAATTCACTATGGATTGGAGTTTCTTGCAAAAAAAGGATATTCGTTAGTTCAGCCACCTTACATGATTAATCGGGAGTCAATGGAAGGAGCAGTTATTGCGGATGATTTTGAAGAAGTAATCTACAAAATTGAAGGAGAAGATCTATACATGATTGGAACATCCGAACATGCCATAGCAGCAATGCATTCAAAAGAGATCATAGATGGAAAAGATCTCCCGTTAAGATATGCAGGTGTTAGTCCATGTTTTAGAAAAGAAGCTGGAGCACATGGAAGAGATCAAAAAGGGATTTTCAGAGTTCATCAATTTGATAAAATTGAACAGTTTATTTTTTCAAGACCAGAGGATTCTCATAATGAGCATGAAAAAATGTTAGCAGTTTCTGAGGAATTTTATCAGAATTTGGGAATACCATATAGAGTAATTCTATTATCAACTGGAGATATGGGCAAAGTTTCATCTAAAACATACGATATTGAAGCTTGGATGGCAGGGCAGAATGCCTATAGAGAGATTGTTTCTTGCTCAAATTGTTTGGATTATCAAGCAAGAAGATTGAAGATAAGATATAGAGACAAAACAAATGAAGACACGCAGTATCTCCATACACTTAACAGTACCCTTATTGCTACAACTAGAATTCTAGTATCCATTATGGAAAATTTCCAAACAAATGATGGCCACATTAGAATTCCCCATGTTTTACAAAGTTACATGGGAAATCAGAAAGAGATCTAGTGACATACCCTTATATTTTGGATTCAAAGGTCGTTAGTAATTGGCACGTAGAAAAGGTCGAGTAAAGGACAAGTGGCGAGAAAAACGCTGGATTACAGCTTATGCACCAGATTCGTTCAACAATGTCCCAATTGCGTATATTCCAATTACAGACGATGAGAATGCCATAGGTCGGGTTCTAGAAGTCACACTTTACGACATATTGAAAGGAGACCCCTCACAGCATCAGTATAAAATTTATTTCCAGATCAGCAAGGTTGATGGAGATAAAGCATTAACAGTGTTCAAAAGATATGAATATTCAAAAGAATTTTTGCGTAGTTTAGTAAGACGTGGTTCATCAAAAATCAATTTTGTCGTAGACATTAAAACCAAGGATGGATATGTATTTAGAGTCAAAGTACTTGCTCTGACCCACAGACAACTAAATACATCTAGACAACATGCATTAAGATTGATTGCAAGAGACGTGATCAATAATACAATCCCTAGTATGAATATTGAACAATTTGTTCAAGCAACATGCTATAGTAAGATCAATTCAGATATTATGGCAGCGTTCAAGAAAGTCATCAGAGTGAGACATGTGGGTCTTGAGAAAGTAAAACTCATCAGAACAGCTGAGAAAGAAACAAAATTACTTGAAGCGTAACTGAAATACTATCTTTTTACAATTATGATTCATAAAATGGAGATTACAGTAGATGTGATTGTTCATGCTACTGAAGATATTTTAAGAATTTTTCAATCGTTTGAAGATTATTTAGATCTGAAAGAAAGCGATTTTACAGTTAATGAGACCGTAGGTCACTTTGAGAATCCAATAACTATCTTGAATGTAAAAATAGTAAAAAAACAGGCTCATAATTTTATGAGAAAATTACTTGGATTGTTATCGGCTAAACAAATAAGTCAATTAGTTAAAGAAATTGAAGAAAGAACAGAGGACTCTAGATTTCACATGAGAATAGATAAACAAGAACTAATCAAAGGCAATATCGTTGTTAGTGAAAAAGAGACAGTGAAAGTAAAAATTCACACCCCAATCTACAACAAAAAAGATACTATCAAAATATTTACAGAGATTTTTCAGTGTCACCTAGGTTAAATAGGAATGAGAGAGATACCCAATTTGGGAATGAGGAAATATTAGCCGCTCCAGTCTGAGCTTAACGCCTTGAAGAAGCCGCGACGAACCGACCCGATATTAATAGAACCATAATTTTGATACCGGTAATTAGTCATCACAGTATTATTTTAAATACGGATAGACGAGCCCAGTTATTGTGGTAGATTATGACGTCATAATAGCAGGAGGAGGTCTTGCAGGCACAATTACTGCACAGTCTATTTCTCATTATGCAAATCAAAACTTGAAGATTCTGATTGTAGATAGAAGTCCAGAATTTTTACCAGGTAGAAAATCGCTTGCAGGTTGGGTATGTGGTGATGCATGCTCCAAGGAAGCAGTTGATTATATGACAAATCGAATTAAAATCGCTTGGACCAGACCTGAAATTGAACATGATGTCAAAGGAGTGATGGCGTTTTCTCCAGATAGAGAAACAGCAATTCCATTTGATGGTGCAGGATACATGCTTAATCGTCAAAAGTTACCAGAAATTCAAAATGAACGATGTAAGAAAATGGGTATTGAATTTGTGTTTGAAGTAAATCTTACAGGTTTAATTTATGAAGGACAGCAAGTTGTAGGTGTTCAAGGAATAGACAACAAAACAAAACAGCCATTTAAGAAAACATCACGAATTGTAATTGATGCTACAGGAATTACATCTATGCTTAGAAATGGACTTCAAAATTCTACAAAAGTAGAAAAAAGAATTGATAGGAGAGATTTGGAATCAACTGGCAGATATATCATGTATTTTGATCAGGGAGAAAAAGATCTTTCGGAATTTGATCCTGATTATTGTATTATTCATTTAGATCAAGATATTGCACCTGGTGGATATGGCTGGGTATTTCCTAAAGCAGAAAACAAGGTAAATATTGGATTAGGAGTTGAAAAATCACTTTTAGAAAAAAGAAACAAGAGATTAGGAAAGAAAGACAATGTAGAATCATTAATGAAAGAATATCTTCATAGAAATAAAGCAATTAAAAATCCAAGACTTTCAGAGGATCCAGAAGACATCAATAACAATTCAGGAGTGTTCCAAGTTTCAGTAAGAAGACAAAATGATTGTATGGTCTCTGGCGGATATATGATGGTAGGCGATTCAGCATGGATGCCAAAACCAATTGATGCGGGGGGGATTGGACCTGCATTAATTGCTGGAACAATTCTTGGAAACAATGTAGCACAAGCATTAGAAGCTAATGATGTTTCAGAAGCAGGACTTTGGCAATATAATCTTGATTTTATTAAAGAATACGGATACAAAACTGCAGGTCTTGAACTTTTCAGAAGACTGGTGCAGCAAATGAGCAATGAACAGATAAGTTATGGGATGAAACATTTTTTGGGAAATCTAGATGTCGAGTCAATTAGTAAAGGAGAGCATCCAGATTTTTCAGGATTAGGAAAAATCGGAATGATCATTAGAGGTGCAATGAATAAAACAGTTGCAAATGGATTACGTTATACATCAAAACAAAACCAGTGGTTAGTAAACCATTATGAAAATTATCCAAAAGATCCTTCAGGTTTTGATGAATGGAATAGAACATTACATCAGAGATTAGATGAAGCGTTTGGGAAAATAGAAGCGTTTGGGAAATAGATCTAATATTAAATATTGTTTAAATCAATGAAAACATACTTTGACAGAATTAGAATATCTAGATTGGAATAATTCAATTCAGATCATAGATAAGGCATATGAAGCGAGTCTTTTTGTAATCATCATAGGACCAAAAGGGACTGGAAAGACGTCCCTAGTCAGAGATTTTGCAAAAAGGAAAAACATGAATTTGGAATCAATTAATTTCAGTTTAAGAACTAGAGAGAGCCATTTAGTCGGTACTAAAACGCTTACAGACGGAACAGTAAGTTTTGAGGAGGGGATATTGATAAAATCAATGAGAGAAGGAGACATGCTATACCTTGATGAAATTAATTCAGCAGAAGCAGATGTTTTACTCAGATTAGATGAAGCGTTAGATGATAGACGGCAAATCGTATTAAAAGAGTCAACAGGGGAAATAGTTAAAGCAAAAGAAAACTGGTTTGTAGTTGCAACAATTAACCCATTAACACATAGCGGTACAAAAGAACTACCTCCACAGCTGTTAAGTAGATTTCCAGTAAGGATCAGATTAGAATACCCACCAGAAGATGTAGAACTAGAAATTGTGAAAAAACATATTTCAGGAGATCACGAATCAGAGATAATTCAGGCAATTAAACTTGCAAATACATTAAGACAAGCTGCTGCAGTTGAAGAACTATTTTATTCGCCTAGCTTAAGAGAAACAATTGCATTTGGAAAATTATTAGATAGAGGCATGCCATCAAAATCTGCTGCAGACATCGTATTTGGAAACGTGTACACACAATGGGGCAATATAGAATATCAAAAAGTCAGCGACATAATTACATCCATGTTTGGAAACTAAATGCAAACAATTCAACTCAAAAATGAATCATTATTAGAAATTGCTACATTTCTGGTAAGAAGATGGTCTGAAAAAGACAACATAATCGTAGAAATCTCAGATAAAGTTGAAACTAGAACAAGACTTAATGAAAATAAAGTGATGATCACACCATTAGAAAAAAGAATCGGAAATGATTTCCAAAAATATAGACAACTCAGGACATCATTGTGGTATGAGGCGATGAGAATAAAATACTGCAAAAAAATTCTTAGCAATGATCATGCATTTGGATTTATTCTCAACGCGTTGGAAACACAACGAATTGAACATTTAGGAAGGACAATTTGGAAAGGTATGGATGAAGAGATAATCTTCAATTATACATACATGCTTGTGGCAAGGCCTCAACTTCATACAGTATATGGTAAAGCAAGAATTGTGGAAGCATTTTATCAATATCTTATGTTTGGAGTAATTAAGGGCGAGATCCAATCAAGTAATTTTGAAAAAATAAGAAATGCATCAAAATTTGCAAGAAGAATCATCAATGAAGCGATTGATAAAAAATACGATACAAACTGGATTGAAAAAAATGTAACTGAGATAATAAAAATTCTAGACATCGACTCACTTCTAACTATTCCAGTATCATTACCATTCATGAAAGCTGGAATGCCATTGTCTGAAGAAGAACTATTGAAAATAATGAAAATAATTACTAAGAATAAAGAGGGCGATTTTGGTGCGGTTGATCACACGTCAGTGATTAGTGGAGATAATGTATACGACGAATATAAAATATTATTAGACGAGAATAAAAAATCAGATAATAAAGGATTATCTTCAGAGGCAGTAGGAATTCAAATTCCATCCACAAGTAATGTAGATGAAACAACAATTTATGACGTGAATTTGATTAACGGATTAAAAACAAAATTTAAAGAGTGGAAGTATGGTTGGAGAGAACATCATTTTAGATCTGGGGATGAGTTTGATGAGGAAAGTTTCATTGAGGGTCATGAGCCATTTTTTACAGATGTAAAAAAATCAATCAAAACCAAAATTGTGATTTTATTAGATCATTCTTCAAGTATTGCGTCAGATGCAATTGAATATAAAAAAGCAACTCTAGCATTATGTGAAGTCTTATCTTTTCTTAAAGTGAAATTTGCAGTGTATGCATTCAGTACAGAGAACAGATCAGTCGTATGTTGGTCAATCAAACCAGAGAATATGAATTGGAACAACATTACTGCAAAAAGATTAGCGCAGATTGTTGCAAATGGTTCAACGCCACTAGCAGAAGTTTATGATAAGATGCTGCCAATATTGCAGGCAAAAAGACCAGATATTTTTATGACATTAACTGACGGAGAACCATCAGATTCTGACGCTGTAAGAAACATGGTAAAAATATTCAAAGGGTTGGGAATTAATATGGTAGCCTTAGGTCTTGGCCCAAACACAGTAAGAGCTACAGTCATTGCAAATAATTTAAAATATTTAGGATACGAAAAGACCATGGCTGTAAGCAGACTAAACGACATACCAAGTAAAGTAATTAGTATTTTAGACGTGTGATAATAGATACCAGATGAAACGATCCGACATAATTTAACAGATATTTTATATGAGCTTGAAAAAATGTAAACGTCAGAGGAAAAATAATGAGTGAAAATAAAGAAAACGATATCGATAAAACTCTACTGAAAAAATTTGAAGATGAGATATGGTGTAAAGTACCTCATTTCGAAAATAAAAAAATTGTAAATCCAACACCGTTAGTTGATCTAACTGAAGATTTGAAAGAATGTACTAGAACCATCTATAAATTAGATCTTGATAACAGAGATTTGAAAGTTTATGGTAAGTTTGATTCTACATTACCAAGCGGCTCAATCAAAGTTAGAGCTGCTACTCATATTATTCACAATGCAATACTTTCTGGAAAGATGAAAGGAAACCAAACAGTCATTGAAGCCACGTCAGGAAATTTTGGAATAGCATTAGGACAATTATCTAAACTTGGAGTTAAAGTAGTCGCACTTGTATCAAGAAAATTACAAGAAGGAGTCTTTAAAGAGTTAAGAAATGAAAATATCCAAATCATGGATTTGGATATGGATATTTGTCCAGCGCCTGGAATGGAAAATAAAGCAAATGAATTAGCGGCAAAGGCAACTGCAGGAAATGTTCGTTCACAAATATCAGAACTTGGATTCAGTACTGAAATTTTTGACAAAAATATTCAAGAGATAGAAACATTGTTGGCTAAACAAGACATCATCAATCTGGCAAGATTTCTTGCAAAAATTTACAATTTATTTTGTCCAGAACAATATGACAATGAATTGAATATTGATGTACATAGAACAGTCACAGCTCCTGAAATTGATCAACAACTAAATGAGAGAGGAGATTCATTAGAAGATTATAAGATAGTTTGTTCATTTGGTACGGGTGGAACTTCAGGAGGTTTGAGTCAGTATATGAGTGAAAAATATGATAAAAAATCAGTATACGTAGTATTTCCTATTACTGGCCAAGATGTTGCAGGAATTCGAACTAAGGCCAAAGCTTCAGGATTGAAACTATACAAACCCCAAACATTTGCTGCAGAATATGAAATAGATTTTGAAAAGGCAAAGTTTCTTCTAAAATTTTTCGTAGACAGGGGTCATGACATAGGAGAAAGTACAGCACTAGCACTATATTCAACAATTCAAATGGTAGTTTCAGGAATAGGTAAAAAATTTGTCATAATAGTAGCGGATGGAATTGAAAAATATAAAAAGAATTTTGAGCAAATATCAAAAGACAGACTCCCAATGAACATTTCTGTGGAAGATGCAGCATTAATGGCAAAAGACTATGATCGAATAATTTGGGTCCATACTCAATATACACCACGTGAGGAAGGGATTGAACTCATTGCAAAATCATTAGGTGTAGATAAATCAAAAATTTCTGTACCAAAAGCAAGAACCATAGGAGAATTATTGCAGACTCAACAAATTCCAGATGAACTCAAAAGAGAATTAGAAGGAACAAAAGGAAAATCATTGTTAGTATGTATGGCCGGAAATACTTCATTAATGACCGCACAAGTTCTAGCCAGTAAGGGTATAATTACGCAAAGTTTGAACGGTGGAATTACAAATTTGCCCCAAGGGCGTGGCAAAAACCCTGGCGAATTTATTAAAATAGCTACTGAATAACGTCTTGAAATGTCTTTCAATATCCCAACCATTTGCAGATTTAATCATTTCGGGAAAGAAAACCATCGAATTAAGAAATTGGAACACCAATTTAAGAGGAGAGTTTTTAATTCATGCCCCATTAAAAGTAAGAATTGAGGACTGTGATAGATTAAAAATAAATAAAAAATTTGTAACAGGTGCAATTATTGGTAAAGCAGAAATTTATGATGTAAAAAAATATAATTCGTCAAAGGAGATAACATCAGATAGAAAATTTCATTTCTCAGTAAAAAAGTTTCAAAAGAAAACTTATGGATTCATGTTGAAAAATCCCAGATCACTTAGAATTCCAATTCCATGGAAAGGACAATTAGGATTCTTTGATGTCAAAATATCCAAAATAAAAAACAATGATATTGTTACAGACATCATTGATGAAGAATATCGCTATCAATGGATAGGGCATCATTAGTATTTGGTATTTTTGGAAAAAAGTTGACTAGTATATATAAAGGGGTTATTTAAAGTCCCTCGTTATGCCTCAAACAAAGCCTATCGTTAGTGTTGAAAACGTAGTTGCATCTGCATCAGTTGATCAAAAGATTGATCTTATTGAGATTACAGAAAAATTTCCCGATACAGAGTATCATCCAGAACAATTTCCAGGACTAGTTTTCAGATTAGCGAATCCCAGAACAGCAACATTGATTTTCAGAACAGGAAAGATGGTATGTACTGGTGCCAAATCAGAAGAGATGTCCATTAAAGCTGTAAACACAGTAGTTCAAAAACTAAGAAAAGGGAAAATCAAAATTAAAAACGATGCAGTGATCACAGTTCAAAACATTGTTGCAGCCATTAATTTAGGTGGGAAAATTCACTTGGAGAAGGCAGCAAGAACTTTGCCACGAAGCATGTATGAACCAGAACAATTCCCCGGATTGATTCATAGGATGTTAGATCCAAAAACAGTGATTTTGTTATTTGCTTCAGGGAAATTAGTATGTACTGGTGCCAAAAAAGAATCAGACGTATATCGTTCGGTTCATAATTTACATGCGTTATTAGAAGAAAAAGATCTAATGATTTATGATCAGTGATTTTTCATTCTAGAAATTGACTAAAGATATTTTTGAACATGAAAAAATCAAATTAACCCCTGAAACAGGATTTAATTTAGTAGGAATAGATTATTTTGGAGAATCAGGAAATCAACTGTATTTTATTGAACATTTTAAAATGTATCAAGACGCTTTAAATGCTAAAAAAGATAGAAAAAATCAAGACGAATATTTTATTTTGTACAAAGGGACAGGGGACAAGTTTTTCTGCAGATAGGCTAGAGGAGTTACCTAACTATACAAACTCTCTTATCGTTGACTTTCAAAATTAAATAAGATTATGACTGATGAAACTAATGATTGGATTAACATATTATATGAAAGAGAAGACCCAGTTAATTCTAAAGAAATCTCCAGACAGCTAATTCGTAAGAGTCCAAAGGCAAAATATCAAATTTTTGATCAGTCGGAGTTTAGTCGTGGAAGGGAGGTATTAGGGGATTTAATTGTTCATGGTATGATAGCCTCAGGCGGTACTGATATAGATTGGCTAATTGAGCACAAAGGAAGCTTTGTCATTCTAGAATTCAAAGGATTCCATAATGATAAAATCAATATTGCAAAGGGTCAAATGATAGCCTACGAAAAATTGCATGAAAAATTAAACCGCGTGACAAAATGTTATCTTTATGTCATAGGTTGTGATGAAATTGATTTTTCAGATCCAGACGCAACAATATGGGTTTTCGAAATGGATCAGTGGAAAAGAAAGGCGATTCCAAAAAATACTTCAGATACTTATGATGGGGAGACTGGAAGACAAAATAAATTCATTGTTTATCGTGAACACATGGAAGAAATCAGTGTTGAAGAATTAAGAGATTTGATTGATTCTCATTGGAAAGAATTCGAATAGATCATGCAACAAATGAGAACGTGCTCGATTTTGTTTCCATACCGTTATCTACTTTGATGGTATATGTTCCAGAACTTTCCCACCCTGGTCCTCCAGCAATAGCTATTGTGGAATAATTTCCATTGTTTTTTAATGATACTTGTTCTGTCCATACAAGTTTATTATTTTGATTCATTATAGAGATACTTACGTGCTCAGAAGTATCAGATACACCGCTTATCGATATCAGATCTTTTTTACTGTATGATGGTAAATCAGTTTGAATAGATAATGAAACCGGAACAGAGTTGTTTTTGGAATCTATTTTTGAAAGTCCGTCAGACATTCCAGTAAATGACACACCAATTGCAATAATAATTGCCAAAGCAACAACACCAAACCCAACCATCATTTTTGTATTTTTTGATCCTGGTGTTATCTTTACTGATTTTCTTTGAGGTGTTTGAGTTTTTTGAGCGGATGTTAGTTGTGGCGTTATGACATTGGAAATCACGTTTTTTTCTTCAGAGGAAGTAAAAATAATTTCAGGTTTTTTTCCCAGATGTTTTTCTGCTAATTTTCTAACATAATTTCTTTCATAATTACTGATGACTTCGTTATTTTCACAAGCTCTGCAAATTTGTTTTAGAATACGATCATCCCCAAAGTCTTTATCTAAAAGAGATTTTACATCATCCAGTAACGGATCATCCATGTGTATTTTCTCACATACTGATTATTTATGAATTCCTTGTTTTAGATTAGGTGGTTAATTTTGAGAGTGAAAAAGGTATTTTTGAATAAAGAATCTATTTTGAGCAGATTTTCTTAGCTTGAATAATTACTGTTCTAATGTAATCCTTAGCAGTGGAATCAGTTACCCCCATTTGTTTGGCTCTTAGATACAGATCATATTCTTTAGGATTTGTCAAATAATATTTTAAAAGATAGTTCAACCTATGAGATCGTTTTTCGTCACTTTTCATAATTTACCTTTAATTTAATACTAAAAAGGTCAGAGGATTATGATATAACCAATTATCTTATAGTATCATAAAATTTGAATAAAAACACATAATCTTTTTTAAACAACAATTAAAGAAGAATTGAAATGAAACGAATTGAGGCAACTGTACATATTGATAAAACTGGTGCAGTATCAGAAGCAATAAAAGAAATTGTTGGGGGATTTACCATTCTTGAGGGTAACGGAAGAGGTTCTGGACAAAGACAAACCATCAGAGCAGGTAGAGGCACAGGCACTTTTATTGCTGAATTCAACAAAGTTGCAACGGTCAGTACAATTGTGAATGACTCGGATGTGGACAAAGTAACCACTGCGATTACAAATGCAGCATTTACTGGAAACCCAGGAGATGGAATCATAGTGATATCATCAGTTGACGATGTTATCAACATTGCATCAAAAAAGAGAGGCAATGACGCCCTCTAATCATTTTCTTTTATTGAATAAAAAATAGTTGCATATGAATTTGATTTAACTACTGAGAGGATTGCTATGCCTCTCAGTGAGGCGTCCCTTTGGGGGACATGTTTTTGAAGGGATAATATCATGTTACAATTTGAGTATAAAAGCAAGCATTTTGAAGATACTGTTTTGATCTTCAATGTTAAAGTTGAACTAGTTCTTTGGATTTTTCCAATCTTTCAAATAAGGTGTCACGTAGTGTTTCCACCTGATCTGATTCGACTTTAGTAAGATATTATATGCACTAGATTACCACGTATTTCAACAACTCTGATTGATTTTAATTCTGAGATATTATTAGAGCCAAGTTCACAGTTTATGAGAACATAAGCCGTTGCCAATTAAAAATTAAACTTAAATTTCACACAGCCGTGTTTTAAGACATATAAGAATAATTAAAATTTTTCAAAAACTTAGCGCAGATTTTAGTATTACTAATAATTATAAATTAATTTGAAACAATTAAGTAATTTTTATTTTGTATACGCATCTTTCATAATTTTCTTTAGATCCTCAATATTTTTTGAAAGGGTAATTTTTGAACGAAGTTTAGAACCGCAATGCATGCCCTTTGTAAACCGTATAGCTTGACTCTTAATGTTTGCAAATTTGATTTTATACTGATTTGTAAGATGTAAATAATCAAAAAAAGAATCTAATCTGTCTCTAAAAGAATATTCTCTATAGGAATTAGTTTTTAGATAATCATTAATTTGCTCGAATAAAAATGGGTTTCCCATTGCACCACGACCGATCATAACATAATCACAACCAGTCTCATCAATCATGGCTTTAGCATCTTCAGGAGTGATAATGTCTCCATTTCCTACAATAGGCAGATTAGAAATTTCTTTAAGTTCTTTAATCATTGCCCAATCTGCATTTCCAGAATAACCTTGGCTCACAGTTCGTGGATGAAGTGTAATCATTTGAATTCCTTCATCTTCGGCAATTTCAGCAATATCTCTAAAAAGGAATTTATTGGTATTTGTCACACCGGAGCGGATTTTGAGAGTTACAGGTTTTTTCACAGCGTTAACAAGTGTGTTAAATATTTGCTGGGTCAGATTAACTTCTTGTAAAAGAGCACCTCCAGCCATTTGTTGAGTGATGTGAGGTGCAGGACAGCCCATATTGTAATCAATCATATCAAAATAAGGCTCTACAATTTTTGCAGCTTTTTCTAATGCAATAAGATCAGATCCAAACAACTGAACTGATAACGGACGTTCTTGTTCTGAGTATTCAATGAATTCTCGTATTGTTTGCATATTTTCTTTAAGTTTGTTTTCTTGAGCTATGATACTATGAATATTAGTAAATTCTGTAACAACAAGACCAGCCCCCATTTCTTTACATTGTAATCTAAGGGCAGGATCACTTACTCCAGCCATAGGAGCTAAAAATGCTCGGCTAGAAAATTTTGGAAGCATGATCTAATTTTGGTCTGAGCATTAATATTTCAAGAAATCAGCTAGTAATCTGGGCAGCCGTCTGTGTCTCTGTCTCCATCATAATCTTCAGGATCAAGTGGGCATAGATCTTCATCATTAATGATGCCGTCTAGATCATCGTCGTGTACAAACCTCTGCTGTTCTGGGGCGGTATCAGGGCAGCCGTCATGATCATTGTATTTATTCCATGTCTCAGGGTTTAGTGGACATGAATCAATTACATCAGGATAACCATCGTTGTCTAAGTCAGTGTACGTAGGGATAGTTGATTGTGCACCAGGTATATCAGGACACCCGTCCCAATCCAGATAATTGTTATAGTTTTCAGGCTCATTAATGCAAGAGTCCCATCTGTCTTCAACTCCGTCGCCGTCAGTGTCTGGGAATAGATAAGATGAAGTGATAGAATCATTTGAGTCTGGGCAGCCGTCTGAATCTTGAAAGAAATTATAAGTTTCAGGTTCCAACATGCATTCATCATAAATATTCAATATCCCATCCATATCAGAATCAAGAGTGGAATCATAGTTATCTGGGCAGCCGTCTGAATCTAAAAATCCATTGTAGGTTTCTGGTTGGTTTGGACAGTGATCTAAGTTGTCAACAATTCCATCACCGTCTGAGTCATAAGTTATTGGGTTATCTGTAACTGAATCTGGGCAGCCGTCATCGTCTTGGAATTGATTGTAAGTTTCCTTGGAATATGGACATTTATCAAATTGATTTAGGATTCCATCACCGTCTGAGTCACCAGAGACCAAAAGTTCAATTTCGTCTGGGCAGCCGTCATCGTCTTGGAACTTGTTAAAATTCTCACGCTCAAATGGACATGCGTCTACAGAATCAAGAATACTATCATAGTCAGAATCAACTAAACCGTTAGGAGATGAGCCAGGTATATCAGGACACCCGTCCC
>JAGQHE010000071.1 GCA_020431995.1 Candidatus Nitrosopumilus sp. | reverse complement strand
GTATGAGTTAACCCAAACTCTTGAAGTTTCTCTGCTGCCTTTTGTGCAATACCTCTTGAATCTCGATTATATCTTGACTCTTTGTTTATACTCCCGTCATAAAGGTCACAAAATATTCTTGCGTTTTTCCTATTTCCAGGGTCGTATTCATTTGGAAGAATTTTAAATGAATTTGGATCTGGCATTAAAATCATGTCAGAGTTATTTACTGCTTTGAATCCAACAATTGAACTTGCATCTAATTTTTCAAGACCATTCATAAAACTACTTTTATCAATTGCATAACTAGGCATTCCAACATTATGAAGTTCGCCAAAAATATCTACAAACCAGAAATCAATAAACGATATGTTTTCATCTTGTATAGTCTGTAACACTTGATCTGAATTCAATTGATATTTTTAGCAAATAAGTTTACTAATGTTATCTTGTAAGATAGATTTGTCAAGTTAGTCAGGTTAATTAAGATTCTGGATAATCATCAAGTGGATTAGATTTTTTGAAATTTTTCATCTCCTCATCAAAGAAGAATTTCTCAGTTAGTGCAGGTTTCAAGTCATCTAACCAAATTGCTTTTTCATCATACTTTGCAAAAAATGGAACTTGTACCCAATCAGGATTTCTACCTTGTAAAAATCTCAAAACAATTACTTTTTGATCATTGAGATCTGCGGTTCCGATAATGTGCACTTTGCCTGGAGTTGCAGACATGCTTGGTCCACGAACAGTTCTGGCCAAACCGCTTACCGATGAATATGCCTTTTTGAAAATATGGTATGCCTTAACTAGCGGGATGCCAAAATAGTGCTGAGCACCCGTATCTCTAACTACAAACATGTAATATGGGATACATCCCAATTGAACTTGTTTACTCCACATTTTTGCCCACATCTCTGCATCATCATTAATATGCGCTAGAATGGGAGATTGAGTTCTAATTTGAGCACCAGTTACCCGGACTGCCTTTATTGCTTGTTTTACAGCATCACTTGATAATTCATTCAAGTGATTGAAGTGGGCCATAAATGCAAGATGTAGTCCATTATCAGTAATATTCCTAAAAACATTTAGCATTTCCTGAGAATCAGAATCTGTCAGAAATTTGTAGGGCCAGTATGCAAGCGCTTTTGTTCCAATTCTAATTGTTTTTAGATTTGGAAGTTTTGCGTCAATTAATGTATCAATATATTTTGAGAAAATTTTTGCTTTCATAATCATTGGATCTCCACCTGTAAATAGTACATCAGAAATCTCTGGGTGTTCTCGGACATATTGAACAAGTTGTTCTCCCTCTTGCATTGCAAATTTCATTTCATCCATTCCAACAAATTGAGGCCATCTAAAACAAAAGCTACAATATGCATGACATGTCTGACTTTGGCTGGGGAAAAAGAGACAAGTTTCTTTGTATTTATGCTGCATTCCGTATAATTTGGTTCCATCTTTCAGAGTTGGAACATTGAGTTCCATTTGGCCTGCAGGGTGCGGGTTTAGTTGTAAACGAATTTTATTTGCAATAGATGTAATTTCTTTTTTATCTAAGTTATTTTTTAAAGCATCTGCCATTTTTTCATAATGTTCTGGTTTTAGCATACCTTTTTGAGGAAAGGTTAGAACAAAGAGGGGGTCATTCGGAATATCATTCCAATCAATTAGTTGCTCAACAACATAATTATTTGTTTTAAATGGTAAAACATTCCCGACAACTTCCATCTCAAATTGAGTTTCCTCACCAAGGTTCTGAATTTGTGGAAGAGTACGAAAATTTGATAAGGTGTATGACTTTAAAGATGGCGAATTGCTCCAAACTGTATCTTGATAGGTCACTCAGTAAATAGCACATTTACCCCTGATAAAGGTTATAGAATTATTCAGGCACAAAAAATTTAAAATTTATAAAAATTTTCATTAAAAGAAATAGATGTTAACGTTTGTATTCTAGAAAATAAGAGATATGATATAAATGGCTGAAGATGAAATTATTGGAGCAGTTGCAGGACAAACAGATGCATTTCAGAATGTTTTTCAGTTAATTGCATCATCTGAAGCGTTACAAATTGCTTTTACAGTATTAGTTATTGGGATTATAGGAATTGTCTTAGTATATCGTTTTTTTTCAAACTGGGTCAAGACTCAAAAATTCAACTATGTGAGACCTCATCTATCAAGGTTTGTTAGAGTGGGGGTTTTACCATTTTTTGCGATTATTCTGATAACTAGTATGAATGTATACATTCAATCTTTTGATCTGTTTAATGAGGAAATGTTACCAAATTCTGAGAAGTTAATTGCTACTAATGCAGATGGGGGGATGGCAATAGGGAAAAATGAAAGGACTTTAACTCCTGCTGAAACGTTTTCAAAGATTCTAAATTCAATCAACATATTGGTAATCGGATATTCAATTGCACACTTAATTCCTATAATCATTACAAAACGTACAAAATCTGATCTGGAGCGAGAGGATTTTGAAGCTTGGAAGGATATGAGAGGTTTTCTTGATGATGATGGTGACTTATTTCATAAATTTTTCAAATGGGTTCCACCAAAAAAAACACCGGAAGACATTTCTGATGAAGACTTTGAAAATAATCTTAAAACAGAGGACGGGAGAAGATTTCTTGAAGAATTTAGAACCACTAAAGGGTTGCCAATTGGGAGTTATGAGCAATTAGTAAAAGATCCATTTGAAGAGTGGAAAAAATCCGAGAGGGCAAAATATGCAGACTATTTGGAAAAATGTATTTCTGGAGATAATCAGTCCGGGAAGAAATTAAGATTAGGACAAGAAGAGGAAGAAG
This sequence comes from Candidatus Nitrosopumilus sp., assembly GCA_020431995.1. Classification (GTDB taxonomy): domain Archaea; phylum Thermoproteota; class Nitrososphaeria; order Nitrososphaerales; family Nitrosopumilaceae; genus Nitrosopumilus. Next base: position 12,104 of record JAGQHE010000071.1, on the reverse strand, counting down.
TTTATCCAATTGACACATGGAGAGAGGAAAAAAGATTAGAAGGATTTGAGCCAATCATTCCAGGTGGAAGACCACCTGGTTATGCAACTAGAAAAAGAAAGAATCTTCCAAAATCCATTTCCCAGATTTTACCTTTAGGGATTTTTGGTGCTGTGATTGTAGGCATAGTGAGTTGGTGGGGCATAGATCTGATAGTGCTTGCTACTGCTACAGGAGGGCTAGCTATAGGAATTGGTCTAGCATTACAAGAGACAATGCAGAACTATTTTGCATATATTTTGATCCGAAAAGACAAGATATTTTCTGAAGGTGAACGGATTAAGCTTGATACTGGCTATAATGGCTATGTGCATAAAATTACGCCAAGGGTAACATATATTCGAGATGCACTGAATGAATCATTTGCAATAATTCCTACAAGGCAACTAGTGAATGCTCAGATTATTAATTTCTCTAAAGAAATTAAGATGGTTCCTGCACTTGTGGATGTAGGTGTTTCATATCTAAATGATCCTAAACAAGTGGCAGCAATTCTTGTGAAGGTTGGAAAACGTACCATGAAAGAAACTGTAGACAATAAAGGGAGACATCTGGTTGTGCAGTTACGATGCCCATATTTAGAAAATAACAAACCAAGCTGTGGATGTGATAAGGACATTCATGTTGATATTAGCCAACCTGTTGTCAGATTTAACAAATTTAATGATTCATCCCTAGATTTTTCATTATGGCTTTATGTAAGGGATTATGGGGCACAGTTCAAAACTAAAACTGAGATGAGGATGATTATGTACGAAGAATTCAAAAAATACGATGTCAGAATTCCATGGCCAATTAGAACTGTATATCAGGGAGATGAAAAACAAGAGCAAGCAGAAATTAACGAGCTCAATGAGGAAAGAGACAGAGTCATAGATGAGTATGGGGTTGGAGATATCGGTCGTGGGAGTGGAGAGGATTGAACTTCTCAAAACTTAAGAATCCCTTTAAATCACGCCTTTTTGATGAATAATCTATCTGTTATTGCAGGAAAATCATCAGAGAATTTAGCAAAAAGACTATCAAAGAAATTGGAGGCAAATTTTGTAAGATCAGAGATCACGGTCTTCCCTGATGGAGAAAGCAAAATTACTTTGTATGGAGGCTTATCAAAGAAAAAATCTATAGTAGTGCAATCAATGGATCCACCTGTAGATACAAACCTAGTTCATATTTTATCATTGATTTCAAAAGCAAAGGAAGTTTCTTTGGAAGTGATTGCAGTAATTCCATACATGGGATATGCAAGGCAGGATAGAGAGTTTTTACCAGGAGAAATTGTTACAATGAAAGTTTTAGGTAAATTATTCAAAGGTGTCGGTGCATCAAAGATAATAGCTGTAGATATTCACAGTGTTATTGGTTTCAAACAATTCACTATCAAAACAAAGAATGTGTCTGCAATACCAGATCTTGCTAGATATTTTAAAAAATTAAGTCTAAAAAACCCTCTTGTTGTCTCACCGGATCAAGGCGGAAAAGAGAGAGCAAAGGAATTTGCAAAGGAATTTAATTCGGATTATATTGCTTTAGAGAAAAAACGAGATAGAAAAACAGGTAAGGTGGAAATTAAAACAAAAAACATAGAAGTTGCAGGAAGAGATCTTATTTTGGTTGATGATATGATAAGTACTGGTGGAAGCATAATCAAAGCTACACAGTTTCTTAAAAAACAAAAATGTAAAAGAGTGTATGTTGCGTGTACACATGCGCTTTTAATGAATGATGCAGAAAAGAAGATAAAAAAATCTGGAGTAACAAGTATAATTAGTGCAAACACGATTCCAGGTAAAACATCGTTGGTGGATGTGTCTAATACAATTGCAAAGGCAATAATATAATGCCAGAAAGTTTTTTTGTTTTGTCTAAAGACTATCTAGAACTTGCAATAGATGAAATTATATCTATATCAAAAATCTATGATAGATTCTCGAAAGTAAAAGTAATATCAAATTTAGTTATTGTTCAGTCAAAAACTAATTGGAGTGAAATTGCAAAACGAGCTACTTTTGTTAAGATTTCAGGTCAGATATTACGAAAGATGTCAGGTTTATTTTTAGATGAAAATAATTTTGAAGTACTTAAAAATGCAAAAACATTTGTCTGTAGAATAATTAATTTATCCTCAAATCAATTTAATGTGGTGGAATTAGAGAGTTCTATGGGAGACATGATATCAAAATTCTCTCATGCCAAAGTAAAATTGGAAGATCCTGACATTACGGTTTATCTTATTTTTACTAATAAAGAGAATTTTTTTGGATTTTCAAAACGAGTTAAAGAAGTAAAAAGGCCGATAAAGATCAAAAAATATCCACATGAGTTAGAGTGGAAGTTAACAAGAGTAATGATCAATTTGACAGGGTTAAATAAAGATGAAACTGTTTGTGATCCATTTTGTGGTACAGGTACTACCCTTTTGGAAGCAGAATCTATGGGAATTCATGCAATTGGATTAGATTTCGATAAAAAAATGTGTGAAATGTCTAAAGAAAATCTAAAGGCTAATGGATACAAGTCACAAGTTATTCAGTCTGATTTTCAGGAATTATCAAAAATATCTGAAAAATTTGATGGCATTGTAACTGATTTGCCTTATGGAATATCTTCAAAAACATCAGAAAAACCACAAGAGATTTTAAAGAAATTTTTTTCAATCATGCCTAAAAGAAAAAGGGTTGCAATTATGTATAAAAAAGAATTAGACAATAGTTTGAAAATAGGTGGATTAAAACAATATCATATCTATAGGCATAAAAGCTTGACAAGAACAATCTTAATTAAATGAAACTTGTATTTTTAGGAACGTCAGCCGCACAACCCACTGAGAATAGAGGATTGTCTTGTATCTGTTTAGAAAGAGATGGGGAGGTTTTAATGTTTGATGCTGGAGAGGCTGCCCAAATCTCATATATGAAATCTGGATTAGGATGGAATAAGAAAATGAAGCTGTTTGTTACGCATTTGCATGGAGATCATTGTCTAGGAATTCTTGGATTACTTCAAACAATGTCTATGCAACATCGAACTGAAACATTAGAAATTTTTGGACCAAGTGGAATTGAAGAATTTATTGCATCTAATATCAAGATACTAAATTTTGGATTATCATTTCCTATTTTAATCAATATCATTAAAGAGGGAAATGTATTTGAAAATAAAAAATACTCAATTTATGTGTCTAAAGCAAGTCATTCAATAACAGCATTCTCTTATTTATTTGAGGAAAATGATAAGCCGGGAAGATTTAATCTTGAAAAAGCAAGGGAGTTAGGAATACCCAAAGGTGAATTATGGAATAAATTACAAAATGGTAATGAAATAACTATTAATGGCAAAATAATTGTTCCAGAACAAGTATTAGGAGAAAAACGTCCAGGTAAAAAAATTGGAATATCAGGCGATACAATGCCAACACATCAGTTAGAGAAATTTTTTGAGAATTGTGATTATCTTGTGTTTGATTCAACATTTTTAGATAAAGAAAAACAAAAAGCACAAGACACATGTCATTCTACTGCGAAGCAAGCGGCGATTTTGGGAAAGAATGCAAAAGTAAAAAATTTAGTGCTAACACATTTTTCTGCTAGATATAAAGACGAGGTTGAACATTTGAAAGAAGCATTAGAAATTCATGATTCAGTGATAACCGCAAGAGATCTTTTAGAAATTGAAATTAAATGAGCATATTTGAGATAATTAAAGATCAAGTTAGAGATGTTAAAAAAATCGTATTTGTAACAGGTGCCGGAATTTCACATGAAAGTGGGATACCCACATTTAGAGGAAAAAAAGGATTATGGAGAAATTATGATGCAATGAAATTGGCTACAATAGGTGCTTTTTATGAAAATCCAAGATTGATCTGGGAGTGGCATAACGAACGAAGAAGGAATATTTTTGCAGCACAACCTAATCAAGGTCATAAAGCAATTGCCAAATTAGAAGAATATGTTGATGTTGTAGTTTTAACACAGAATATTGATGGATTACATCAAAAAGCTGGAAGTACAGAAGTGCTAGAATTACATGGGAACATCACTAAGATCAAATGTTCTGTTTGTGAATTTAGAGATGAAGTCCTTTCAGAATTTTCTGAAGTACCACCATTATGTGACTGTGGAAATATACTACGTCCTGATGCAGTATGGTTTGGCGAATCCTTACAACGAGATATATGGCAAAAAGCCATATTTGCGGCAAGTGAGTGTGATCTAATGATAATTGTTGGCACATCGTTAGTTGTATCACCTGCAAATATGCTTCCCATTTATGCAAAACAGAATGACGCAATATTGATAGAAATTAATCCAGAAAAGACAGAAATGTCATTTGAAATGGATTTCACTATAAGAAATACAAGTGCATTTGTTTTACCTAAATTTATATCAATTTTCAAAAGAGAATAAATTTTGGGAGTTTTCTTGATTTTTGAATCATAAGAATTGAATTACGTGTCTTGTATGCAACATTATTGATTGATTTGTTGATTCTGTTCTACAATGTTTGAATGTTTAGAACCAAAACTAGTCACAGCACTTTTTAAAGAATCAATCACGATTGAAGTGGGCGGAAACAAATTATTGAATTCGGTTGAAAAAATTATTCCTCCCAACATAATAATGCTAATTGTTGTGCCTGATTTTAGGAACATTTGACAGTTGTTCAAAAAAAATTTCAGAATAAAATTGATTAGTCAAAAGAGCAATTAGCTAAATTCATTGATTCTCATAAATCATCCAATCAATTATTCCATCAATGTTTGATGAAGTGAGAATTGTTTTGATTGGGCCCAATGGAGATTCTTCTGCTTCTTCACAAATCACTATTTTTTCAACAAATGCAGCTTGTTTATTGAGATAAAACCATGTTGTGTTATTTTCTAAGTTCTTTTCTAAATTACGACCAAAAACTTTTTGAAAATGATTGGTATGAATTGTTTCATAAATTTTTTCAAAAGATCGTAATTCGTTAGATATGGCACTAATTGAATAATTTTCAGTTTTAATTTTAGAGTATGGAAAAATGTTAGAAATTGCCATCTTGATTTTATTAGGATCCTCTGAAAAATTTACTGATGAAAACATTTCAATTTTGCAATTAATGTTGGGAATTCTCATTTAATCCAACTTTGAATAATCTTGAAAGCAGTTTCAATTAATTCGCTTTTTGTTAAACCAACATTTGATATTATATAGTCAGATAACGCAATTGAATTGCTAATGCCTACATCTAATTCACGATTGTCTCTTTCTTCAAAATGTTCCTTTGTTTGTGGATCATCTGATCTTCCTCTTTTTTGTAGAAAATCAAATCTGGTGTCTGTCGATGCATGAACTGCTAGTAATTTTACATCACCAAATTTACGAAGTACTTTAATTTCATCATTTGATCTTACTCCATCTATTAAAATAACATCTGCTGTTGAAGAATCTATTTGAGATTTAACTAGTTCTGCAACAGCACCTGGGCCATTTCTTTCTCTAAGCTCAAGCATCAAATTTCCAAGATTATCTCGAGTTGGTTCTAGATTTCTATTTTTTGCTTCTTCTCTAATAGTATTACCCATACTGATTACAGTATACCCTTTTACTTTCAATCCTTCTGCAATAGTAGACTTACCAGCACCTGGCATGCCTGTCAAACATACTATCAATTTTGTCATTACACATAAAAAATAATGCCTGTCTATGAAGTTACCGGAAATTATTATAAAGATTCTTTGAAGAATGTCATAATGCGAACTTTTGTAGCAATTGAAATAGCAAGGGATGAAATTATTAATTCTATAAAAAAATTTCAAGACAGTGTTAAAATTGATGCAAAGCCTGTAGAATCAGATAATCTTCATTTTACGTTACAGTTTTTAGGAGAGATTACAGAAGAAACATCTAAAGAAGTAATCAAAGCTCTTAATTCAATAGAATTTACAAGTTTCAGTATAAATCTAAAAGGCGTAGGTGTATTTCCAAAACCAGAATTCCCAAGAGTGGTTTGGATTGGTACAGACAAAGATGGAGGAAACATGTTAATTGAATTATCAAAGAAAGTTGAAAAAGTGTTAAAACCATTAGGATTTTCCTCAGATAAACCATTCAAGCCTCATATCACAGTATTTAGGATTAAAAAGAAGATTGGCAACCTAACAAACGAAATGAGAAATCAGAAAACAGCAGATTTTGGGATGCAAGAAATATCTAACATCAAATTGAAAAAAAGTGAATTAACATCAAAAGGACCAATTTATTCGGATTTAGCGGAAATAAAGGCAAAATAATGAAAAATATAATCTCCACAGTTTCCAAGGCTGTAATTCCATCTAAATCACTTGAAGAATCAAAGAAACGAATTGCAGAATTAGCATTTAATTTAGTTCAAAAAGAAATCATAAAATTTCCAGAAGTGATTGGATTAGAGTTTGGAGGTTCATTTGCAAAAGGGACATGGTTAGCAAAAGACGCAGACATTGATATTTTTATTAGATTTAAGAAAAACACATCAGATGAAAAATTTGGAAAAATTTCTAAAAAAATTGGCTTTAATTCATTAAAAAAATATTCCCCTTATGTTAGATATTCACAACATCCGTATGTTGAAGCTAGAATTAAAAATACTAAGATCAACGTAGTGCCATTTTATGATGTAGAGATTGGAGAGTGGAAAAGTGCTGCAGACAGATCAACGTTTCATACAAAATTTATGAATAAATCATTGACATCTAAAATGAAAAATGAAGTTAGAATTCTTAAAACATTTCTTAAGTTAAATGGAATTTATGGTGCAGAGATTGCAAGACAAGGATTTAGTGGATATGTTTCAGAGGTTTTAATTTTACATTTTGGAAGTTTTGAGAATGTCATTAAATCAATATCAACAATTAAAGAAAATCAAGTTATCGGAAAAACATCGAAGAAATTTGAAACATCTATAGTAATCATAGATCCAATTGACAATAATAGAAATTTAGCTGCTGCCATTTCTGATGAAAATATTGGGAAGTTCATTCTTGTTTGTAGAGCATTCAAAGAAAAAGCAAGGGTGGATTTCTTCAAAAGTAAAAAATCACAAATATCAAAAGAGTATTGGAACAATTTACTTGTGATTAAGTTCAGGTATAAAGCTAGAAGTTCGGACATAATATGGGGACAAATCAAAAGAGTTACATCATCGTTGTCAATACAATTGGAACTTGGGGGGTTTAGAGTTTTACGAAGCAAACCTCACATAGATCAACAAAATGAAATCTACTTATTTTTCTTCTTAGAATCTACAAGGATAAGTCCAATATATTCAAAAAATGGACCGGAGTTCTTCAGAGAAGATAGCTCTAAAAGTTTTATTTCTAAAAACCTTCAAAGTTCAGAACTTATGTGGATTGGAAACAACAAAAAGATAATCTCATTAGAAAAAAGAAGAAATACTGAAGCAGTAGACTTCATGACAGAATTTTTGAAAAAGAATCTTCAGATAGGGATACCAAAAGGTCTTCAAGCAGATTTTAAACGGGGCTTTAAGGTATCAACAGGAAATAAAAATTTAAGCAAATCAATTAAAGAGGCTGCAAGCGAATTGATTTCAATAGATGACATACTCCTTTATTTCAATTAAGAGATTTGTTGATGAGCCGTACTCAAAAATTCTTGGATATCCTAAAGCCACTTCTAGTCAAATAAGATCAAGAATTTCAGAATTAGAAAAATTAAAAATTAGATCAATTGCATTAGTAGGTCCTACAACACTTGGAAAAATGGCAATTCTGGGAAAAGGGTATGTTGGAGTTGTTGTTCTTGCAAAAAAAGGAACCAAAGAGGTTGCATTAAAAATCAGGAGGACTGATTCTCAAAGAAAAGAAATGAAAAGAGAGGCAATCTTACTGAAATTTGTAAATTCAGTAAATGTTGGACCAAAAATTATTGATGTTAGCAAAAATTTCTTGGTAATGGAGTATCTTGAAGGAATTAAAATTAGTGAGTGGGTTAATTTTTTAGAAGGTCCAGGCAGTACAAAAAAATTAAAATCTACAATTAGAAAAATTTTGGAAGATTGTTACAGATTAGATCAAATTGGTTTTGATCATGGCGAACTAAGCAATATTTCTAAACATGTCATAGTCGGAAAAACAAAATCAACCTTAATTGATTTTGAAAGTTCTAGCATTAATAGAAGACCGTCTAATGTTACATCAATTACTCAAGCGTTTTTTATTGGTTCTGGAATTGCAAAAAAGGCTCAAAAAATTTACAAAAACCCGTCTAAAGAACAAATTATTGGTATTTTGAAACAATACAAGAAAGAAAGATCCAGAGACAGTTTTGAGAAACTATTGAAAATTCTAAAAGTGTGATGGGACCGGCAGGATTTGAACCTGCGACCACTAGCCCCCCAGACTAGTATCATACCAAGCTAGACCACGATCCCTTGTCTCAGTCCTACAAAATGAAATTATAAATCGTCGTATTGTTTGATACAATCATTGAGACTCTGTAATATTTGTCACAAAATTTCAGCTACTGATAAGGATCATCTTGATTGTGTTCAAAAAAGAAGTATAGAGTTGGAAGATGCTGATTTTAAAAATAGCATTCCAGAAAAGCTTAATCTATCAAAGGATACTCATGAGTTAGGTGTGGAGGTAAGAGCTATCTTAGAACATCTTTCAAAAGATAAAAATAGATCAGATGAGTCATAGCCATTTTGCCATTCGTTCTTTTTCAAATTCAATTTTTTTAGAAAGATTATCAGAAGTAGATTCTGAGAGATTTGTTAGTGGCTTAGATTGTGAAAACATATCGACTTCAAGAATTGACGCTGTCTCTTTACCAGATTCTATAAAGCACCCGCCTTTTCCATCAAATAAGGTTAATTCTTTTTTAGATTGAATTTTTGAAATTATGTTTTTAGCCACTGTTATTCCCTCGCCTTCTGCAAAAATCCCTGCTTTTGGGACTGCCATTGTTTCTGTAACTGCCATAGTAGTAACATCGCCTATTGCAAACACATTTTCGAAAGGTGTCTTACAATCTCTATCAATTAAAATAAATCCTGGTTCTTTAGCCAAACCAGAGTCATAAATAATTTTGGGAGCAATGTGTGGAGGAATAAATAAAAGCAAATCAAAATCAGCTTCAGTATTTTCAAAAATTAGTTTGTTAGATTCTACAGATTTTATTTTGCAAGAATTATGAAAAATAATTTTCTCAGAATTTACTAGATCAAAAATTTGTTTACTTACTTCAGTACCAGCTGCTGGTAGGGTAATAGGAGATGGACTGTAAAAATCAATTCGAATGGAATTTCGCACTCCGCGTTTTTTAAGCATAGAATCTATTAACAAACTAGCCTCAAACGGCGCAGGGGGGCATTTGTAAGGCATTCCCATTATAGTTATGGCAATTTTTCCAGATTTCATACTCATTAATTTATCATGAATTTTTGAAAGTTGATTATGATCATATAGATTGAACCCATTATCTTTTAATCCAGGAATTTTTTCAGGAGCCAGTATAGATCCCATTGAAATAATTAAAAAGTCATAAGAAATGTTTTGAGATGTGGTTTTTACATTCTTGTTTTGAAGATCGATTGCTAAAATTTCATCTTTAATGAAATTGATTTCTTTTTTTGGCAATTCGTTAAGTGAGCCAATAGAGTTTTCAAAAGTCCTGGTTCCGTTAATTATCCATAATTTTGCAAATCCTACCATAAACCAGTCTTTTTTATCAATTATTGTGATTTTTACTTGTGATGAAGAAAATGAATTTCTTAGTTCATGGGCTGATGAGAGTCCACCAAAACCCCCACCCAGTATAACAATGTGTGGAATACTTGCCAATTTAACGTTCTTGGGTTGTAGGCCTTATCAAAATCTCATTCACATTAACATGTGATGGTGATTCAACAGCATACAAAATTGCATTTGCAATATCCTCTGCCTGTAATGCCTCCATCTTTTTAGCATTTTCTATAAATCCTTTTAAAGATTCGTCAGTAATAGTATCATTAAGTTCTGTCGCAACAACTCCAGGTTCAATACTAGTTACTCTAATGTTAGAACGTACACTGAACTCTTGCCTTAATCCCTCAGTAAATGCTGCAACAGCATGTTTTGTTGCACAATAAACACTGCCTGCAGGAAATACAATTCTTCCAGCCACCGATGAGAGGTTTACGATATGACCAGATTTTTTCTCTTTCATATGCGAGATTACTGCAGCTGTAGAATACAACACGCCTTTGATATTTACATCAACCATTCTATCCCATTCGTCTATTTTGAGGCTTTTGAAGAAACTCAAAGGCATCAAGCCTGCATTATTTACAAGAATATCAATAGAACCCCATTTGTTTAAAACTGCTTTAGCAAAATTCTCACATTCAGATCTTTGCGTTACATCTAGTTTTTGATAGAAAACTTCTCCTCCATCAGCAGAAATTCTTTTTGCAAGATCCTCTAATCTATCAGCCCTTCGGGCTCCTATTGCAACCTTAGCGCCTGCTTTTGCTAGTGCCAAAGCAGTAGCAAATCCAATGCCACTGCTAGCACCAGTTATTATTGCAACTTTATCTTTGATCATCCGGCTTCAAATAGATTCGGCATCTATATTGTAAAAATGTTTAGACATTAAGAAATTTTGAGAGAAATATGGCACCTTTATTAAAAGAAAAATAGTAAATGTGCCATGCAGTCAGAAAATTGCGCATATTGTGGTGACTTGACAGATTTGCCGTTTCAATGTAATTATTGCAAAGATCCATTTTGTGCAGAACATAGGCTTCCTGAAGAGCATAGATGTGTAAAACTCAATCAAATCAGAGCAAAAAGATTTGGTGAAAAAAAAGTCATACGAGACGGTGGACGAAACAAGCCTAATATTTTTAAACGAATTTTTAGCAGATTTTAAAAATCAGTAAGGGCTTTTGTCAGGAGAAATTTTTGCACGTCTTCCCTGATAAATGAGAGCTATTGCAAGAGCAAACATTACCATTGCAGTTAACGGAAAATTTTGTGGTGCTGGTAGAATAAACCAATAATAAACACCAAAACCAATGGATATAACTGCCTGAATCCATAGCTTTAGCCATTTTGGGGCTTTAACTAATCTGCTTATAATTTCAGCAACAAAAATCCCAATCACTGGATAAATAGTATAAAATAAAAAATCAATAATGTCAACGCCCGTATGAGACATGCAATATCAAAGAAAAAAATACAATTGCTATTTAATCTTCCCAATGAACCTTAGTTGCAATGTTTTTAGCAATTAAGGCCTGGGCATTTTCATATGGAATTGTAGCTATGTCTTCGGTTCTAAAAGGGCCATATTTTTCAAGATCGGCACCAACAATTTCGTCTACCTCGTTGAGAAATCTAATGGCAATTTTTTTTGTTTTATGATGTTGAGATAATGATTCAAGAAATTTTGATTTTCCATTTATGATTGCAGAGGTTATCATTTCAATTCTTTCTTGCTCATTCTCTTGTGAATCAAAAATGAATTTTTCTTCATCTAAAAGATGACTAATTTTTAGATCAGAGGGTTTTGAAATTTTCTCGAGTCTGATTTTAATTAATAACGATGTGAGTTCAATTGCCATTTCTATCATGCTGTCTTTAATTTTATTTTCTATACCATCAAATTCTTGTTTTCTTAAATTTCCAATAAAATCAGATAGATTTCTGTAAAAATTTGGATCAATTTCTAAAATTGAATCACTTTCAATTTCACGTAAAACTGTGTGATGCAACAAGTTGATGTCAATGTGATTTGATTCTAACATTTCTTACCTAATCCTTAAATGATGGATGTATTTGTGTTTGATTGAAGAATAAAGTTGCCTTATAAAGTCAGTCATGGTAAAGCGATCCAAGTAACATATTCACCTGATGAAGTTTTCGCTAGAATTCAGCATGAAGGCATTCAATTTATTGATCTACAATTTACTGGTCTTACAGGTCATTTTCATCATACAACAATCTCAGCAAATACTTTTACTCCAGAACAAATGAGGGATGGATTACCAAAATTAGATGGTTCATCTATTGTAGGTTTTACAACAATTGATGA